>NZ_JBYTAE010000007.1:0-99452 GCF_058787875.1 Hydrogenophaga sp. FW305-3-2-15-A-LB1
CCGCCCACCCGGTGGAATTCCCCCCGAACGACTAGGCGACGACAGCGACTCAGGGCCATCCGGGTAAGTCTGGAGGGGGCCGCGCAAGGGCTTGACCTATAGTGATTTCGCCGCCTCCGAGGGAGGCCGGTCACCCCCGAACGCGCCCAGGAGACCCCATGAAACTTCGCTGTCTTGCCACCGCCGTGCTGTCCACCACCGTGCTCGCGGGCGGCGTGGCCTCGGCCCAGACCGTCTTCACCGTCTCCAGCTGGGTGCCGCCCACGCACACACTGAGCATGGCGCAGAAGAGCTGGTGCGACCTGCTGGAAAAAGACAGCGCGGGCCGCATGAAATGCAACATCCTGCCCAAGGGCGTGGCCGCGGCACCCGGCACCTTCGACGCGGTGCGCGACGGCCTGGCCGACATCTCGTACACGGTGGACGGCTACACGCCCGGGCGCTTCATCAACACCCAGGTCGCCGAATTCCCCTTCCTGGGCGACAGCGCCACCGCCACCTCGCTGGCCTACCAGCGCATCTACAGCAAGTACTTCGCGCCGCTGGGCGAACACCGCGGCGTGAAGACGCTGGCCGTGTTCACGCACGGGCCCGGCATCATCTTCACCACCAAACAGGCGGTGGCCAGCGCGGCCGACGTGGCCAAGCTCAAGTTCCGCATCGGCGGCGGCAACATCAACGAACTCTCCAAGGCCATGGGCTGGAACACCACGCTCAAGCCCGCGCCCGAGTCGTTCGAAATGTTGTCCACCGGCGTGATGGACGGCACCTTCTTCCCCGACGAGTCGGTCGCCTCGTTCAAGCTCAGCATGGTCAAGCACGCCACCACCTTCCCCGGCGGCCTGTACAACACCAGCTTCGTCTTCATGATGAACGAGGGCAAGTACAACGCCCTGTCGGCGCAGGACAAGGCCGTGATCGACAAGCTCTCGGGTGAAACCGCCGCGCGCATCTTCGGCGAGGGCTGGGACCGCGTCGACGCGGCCAGCCGCGAACTCCAGAAGACCCAGGGCGTGACCCGCATCGTGGCCGACGCGGCCTTCGTGCAGGCCGTGAAGGACAAGCAGGCGGGCCTGGAGACCAAGTGGGCCGAGGCCGCACAGGCCAAGGGCCTGAAAGACCCGAAGGCGGTGCTCGCCGAGTTCCGCGCCGAAATCGCCAAGGTAAAGTAAGCCAGCGCACCACCTCCCACGGCCGGCCGGGCAGTCTGTTGCACACTGCCCAGCCGGCTTTTTCACATCAGGCCCCTTCATGCTCAAGACGCTGGAACGCATCCTGCGCTGGTCCACCGGCCTCATGGCCGCCATGGCGCTGTTCACCATCATGTGGCTCACGCTGGTGGACGTGACCGGCCGCCGCTTCTTCAGCCACTCCGTGCCCGGCGGGCTGGAGCTCACCGAGATCCTCATGGTGATCGTGATCTTCGGTGCCATGCCCCTGGTGTCGTGGCGCAACGAGCACGTGGTCTTCGACTCGCTCGACAGCATGCTGCCCGAGTGGGTGCGCGACATCCAGGCGCGCGTGGTCCACCTGATCTGCGCCGGCACCTTCGGTTTCCTCGCCTACCTCATGACGACGCGCGCGGACCGGCTGACCGAGTACGGCGACACCACGGTGCACCTGCAGCTCTCCATCGCCCCGGTGGCCTGGATGATGGCGGCCATGCTGGCCCTCACCGGCCTGGTGCACCTGCTGTTCGTGTTCGTCACGGTGCCCGCGCCCCACCACCCCGAACCCACCACCTTCGACGGGGGCGCGACATGATCGAAGCCAGCCTGGGTTTCCTCGCCGTCTTCGCCCTGGCGCTGCTGCGCATCCCCATCGCGCTGGCCATGGCCATCGTCGGCATCACCGGCCTGGGCCTGATGCGCGGCTGGTCCCCGGCCTTCGCCAGCACCAGCCAGGTGATCTTCGAGACCGGCTTCGCCTACGTGCTCTCGGTCATCCCGCTGTTCGTGTTGATGGGCAACCTGGTGGCCCGCGCCGGCATGGCGCGCGAGCTCTACACCGCCGCCAACGCCTTCGTCGGCCACCGCAAGGGCGGCCTGGCCATGGCCAGCGTCATCGCCTCGGGCGGCTTCAGCTGCATCTGCGGCTCGTCCATCGCCACCGCCGCGACCATGACGCGCGTGGCCTACCCCGAGATGAAGCGCCACGGCTACAAGGACACGCTGGCCACCGGCTCCATCGCGGCCGGCGGCACGCTGGGCATCCTGATCCCGCCGTCCACCATCATGGTGATCTACGGGATCATGACCGAGACCGACATCGGCAAGCTGTTCATCGCGGGTGTGCTGCCCGGCCTGGTCGCCATCGCCTGCCTGTGCGCGGCGGTGGTCTACATCAGCTGGCGCGACCCGCTGGCGGGCCCACCCGGCGAGCGCTTCAACTGGGCACAGCGGCTGGCCGCCCTGCGCAGCATCTGGGCGGTGGTGCTGTTGTTCGCGCTGGTCATCGGCGGCATCTACGGTGGCGTGTTCACCGCCACCGAAGGCGCGGGCGTGGGCGCCTCGGGCGCCTTCCTGTTCGCCCTGCTGCGTGGCGCGCTCACGCCGCGCGTGCTGATGGACATCCTGGTCGACAGCACGCGCACCACGGCCATGCTGTTCACCATCCTGATCGGCGCGATGGTCTTCACCAGCTTCGTCAACTTCACCAGCATGCCGGGCGACCTGCGCGACTTCCTGCTGCAGTTCAGCCCCAACCCCATCATGGTGGTGGTGGTGATGATGGTGATCTACGTCGCGCTCGGCCTGGTGATGGAAGAGCTGTCGATGGTGCTGCTCACCATCCCGGTGTTCTTCCCGGTGATCACCGGCCTGGGCTTCGACCCGGTGTGGTTCGGCGTGCTGATCGTCACTATTGTGGAGATCGGCATGATCTCCCCGCCGGTGGGCATGAACCTGTTCGTCATGAACTCGCTGCTGCCGCTGGTCAAGCTCAAGACGATCTTCCAGGGCGTCTGGCCCTTCGTCATGGCCGACATCGTGCGCCTGGGCATCCTGATCGCCTTCCCGGCGATCTCGCTGTGGTTACCCAGCCTGATGAACCGCTGAGTCCTTCGGGCCTTCGAGCGGTGGCATTTCCTTGATGTGCACCACGCGCTGCGGCGACGGGATGTCGATGCCGTGCTGCTGCAGCGAACGCAGGATCTGCAGGTTGATGAGGGATTTCAGTTTGAGCTGCTCGGCGCCGTCGCCCGAGTTGATCCAGTAACCCACCGTGAACTCCAGGCCATCGGCGCCGAAGGCCGAGAGCGAGGCCTGCGGGGCGGGGTCCTTCAGCGCATCGGCCTGCGCGCTCACCGCCTCCAGCAGCAGGCGGCTCACGAGGTCCACGTCGCTGTCGTAGGCGACCGACACCACCGAGGTCTGCCACACGCGCGTGAGCGCCCCCGAAAGGTTCTCCACCCGGTTGATGACCATGAGCTCGTTGGGCACGATGGACTCGCGCCCCGCCGGCGAGCGGATCACGCTGTAGCGGGTGTTGATGTCGAGGATGCGGCCTTCGAAGCTGTCCACCTTCACGTTGTCGCCGATGCGCAGGCGCCGCTCGGCCAGGATCACGAAACCGCTCACGTAGTTGGACGCCAGCTTCTGCAGGCCGAAGCCCACGCCCACGCCGATGGCGCCACTGAACACGGAGAGCGCGGTGAGGTCGATGCCCACGGCCGACAGGGCGATGATCAATCCCACGAACAGCAGCAGCGCGCGCGTCGCGTTGCTCACCGCCTTGCGCATCGACAGATCGCCCCCGGTGGCCTTGCGCAGCAGCCGGGACTCGATCGCGGAGGAGACCCACAGCGCGAGGATCATCACCGCGCCGGCTGTGATGGCGCCCTCCAGCAGGGTGCGCAGGCTCAGGGTGCTCGCGCCAATCTTCCAGGTGATGTCGTCCAGCTCGGCCAGCACCACCGGCAACAGGCCGCTGACCCACAGCACCATGGCCAGCCAGGCCACCCAGGAAATCGTGCGCTCCAGCGCCCGCACCCAGGGCGCGGTGGTGAACGCCGCCTGCAGCACCTTCACGCCCACGCGGATCACGACCAGCGACACCAGCACGGGAATGGCCACCTTGAACGCCGCCAGGGGCAGGAACTTGGTGACGATGGCGCGCGCGATGTAGCCCAGCAGCAGCAAGGCCAGGGGGAACATCACGCCGTCGATCAGGCGGCGGCCGAACAGCACCGAGCTCTTGTCCTCCTGCATGCGCAAGGCGTTGCGCAGCGCCCAGCTGAAGACCCAGGCCAGGGCCACGCAGATCGCCAGCGCGGCGAGTTCGACCAGCACCGTGGGTTGCGTGAAGCCGGCCAGCCACAGGCCGATGTCGTCGATGGGTTTGGGATTGGTGGAGGGATTCATGTCGGATCGGAAACGGGTGTCGGAAGCTCAGGCGCGCCAGGACGGCGGGCGCTTGTCGATGAAGGCCTGCACGCCCTCCTGCGCCACCTCGTGCGCCATGTTGCAGGCCATGCTCTGGCCGGCGAGCTGGTAGGCCGACTCCAGGCCGGTCTCCAGCTGGCGGTAGAACAAGGCCTTGCCCATGGCGAGGGCCTCGCGCGGTTTGGCCAAGATGCGCTCCAGCAGAGCCTGCAGCTCGGCGTCCAGCGCATCGGGGGCCACCACGCGGTTGACCAGGCCGCGCACCCTGGCCTCGTCGGCCGAGATGAAGTCGCCGGTGAGCAGCATCTCCATCGCCTGCTTGGGCAGGATGTTGCGCGAGAGCGCGACCCCCGGCGTGGCGCAGAACAGGCCCACGTCGATGCCGTTGACGCCGAAGCTCGCGTTGTCGCTCGCCACCGCCAGGTCGCACTGCGCCACCAGCTGGCAGCCGGCGGCGGTCGCCAGGCCCTGCACGCGCGCGATCACCGGCACCTCCAGCTTGCGGATGGACAGCATCAGGCGCGAGCACTGCGCGAACAGCTTCTGGTAGTAGGCCAGCTCGGGCGTGGCGCGCATCTGCTTGAGGTCGTGCCCGGCGCAGAAGGCGCGCCCGTTCGCGGCGATCACGACCAGCCGCGCCTGCGGGTCGGCGGCCACCGCGTCCAGCGCCGACTGCAGGGCAGCCAGCATGGCCTCGGACAACACATTGAAGCTGCGCGGCGTGTTCAGCGTGAGCGTGTGCACGCCACGCGCGTCGCGCGAACTCAGCAGCACCGGCTCGGCGGGAGGGGAAGAAGAAGTGGGCTCGGTCATCGGAACATTATGGGACGCCCGGGCGCCGCGGAAGTTCAGACGCCCGCCAGCACCCTCAGGTGCGCTTCCACGCTGCGGCCCAGCGCGCTCAGGGCGTAGCCACCTTCCAGGCAGCTCACGATGCGGCCCTTGGCGTGGCGCTGCGCCACTTCCTTGATGCGCTCGGTCAGCCAGGCGTAGTCCTGCTCCACCAGGCCGAGCTGCGCCATGTCGTCCTCGCGGTGCGCGTCGAAGCCGGCGCTCACGAAAAGCATCTGCGGCTTGTGGGCCTCCAGCCGGGGCAGCCACATCATGTCCACCAGCTCGCGGATGTCCATGCCCTTGGTGTAGGCCGGCACCGGCAGGTTGACGAGGTTGCTCGCCGTCGAGTGCTCGCACACCGGGTAGAACGGGTGCTGGTAGAAGCTGCACATCAGAATGCGCTCGTCGCCGGCCACGATGTCCTCGGTGCCGTTGCCGTGGTGCACGTCGAAGTCGACGATGGCCACGCGCTGCAGCCCATGGCGCTCCAGCGCGTACTTGGCGGCCACGGCCACGTTGTTCACGAAACAGAAACCCATGGCCTGGTTGCGCGTGGCGTGGTGGCCTGGCGGGCGCACCGCGCAGAAGGCGTTGACCAGTTCACCGGCCATCACGGCATCGGTCGCGTCGATGGCGGCGCCCGCGGCCATCAGGATCGCGTCCCAGCTGTGGGCGTTGATGGAGGTGTCCGGATCGACCTGCGCATGGTCCGGGCCGCCGGCGGCCATGTCGTCGCGCAGCTGGTCGCTCAGGCCGCGCAGCGAGGCCAGGTGCATGCGGCCGTGGGCGAGTTCGAGGTCGGCGATCGCGGCGGGGGTGGCCTCGCGGCGCTCCAGCGCGACGTCCAGGCCGCTGATCAGCAGGCGGTCTTCGATGGCATCGAGCCGCTCGGGGCACTCCGGGTGGCCGGCGCCCATCTCATGTCTCCAACAATCCTTGTGGGTGAAATACCCAGTGGCCTGGCTCATGGGGGTTTTACGGTATGGTTCGCGGCATGCAAGCCGACACAAGAATCCAACTGCTGCTGAGTCAGCTTAACACGGTGATCGTGGGCAAACCGCAGCAGGTTTCGGACTGCGTGGCCTGCCTGCTGGCCGGGGGACACCTGCTGATCGAGGACGTGCCGGGCGTCGGCAAGACGACCCTGGCGCACGCGCTGGCGCGCTCCTTCGGCCTGCAGTTCTCGCGCGTGCAGTTCACCGCCGACCTCATGCCCAGCGACCTCATCGGCGTGTCCATCTACGAGCGCGGCCGCGAGGACTTCGTCTTCCACCCCGGCCCGGTCTTTGCCCAGGTGCTGCTGGCCGACGAGATCAACCGCGCCAGCCCCAAGACCCAGAGCGCGCTGCTCGAGGCCATGGAAGAAAAGCAGGTCACGGTGGAAGGCGAGACGCGCGCCCTGCCCGAGCCCTTCTTCGTGATCGCCACGCAGAACCCGCACGACCAGCTCGGCACCTACGCCCTGCCCGAATCGCAGCTGGACCGTTTTCACATGCGGCTGTCGATCGGCTACCCCGACCGCGCGGCCGAGCGCGAGCTGCTGCGCGGCCAGGACCGGCGCGACATGCTCGACCGCCTGGCGCCCGCGCTCACGCCGGCCGACCTGGCCAGCCTGCAGCACACAGTGAGCCAGGTGCACACCGCCGAGCCGGTGCTGGAGTACCTGCAGGACATCGTGGGCGCCACGCGCAGCGGGCGCTGGTTCGCCCAGGGCCTGTCGCCGCGCGCCGCACTGGCCGTGGTGCGATCGGCCAAGGCCCAGGCCTACCTGAGCGGGCGCGACTACGTGGCCCCGGACGACATCGCCGCCATCCTGCCGCAGACGGTGGCCCACCGCCTCACGCCGGTGCGCGACGCAGGGCGCGGCCCGGTGGAACAGGTGCGTGCCATGCTGGAAGCGATTCCCTTGCCGTGAAGCTCCCCCCGGTTCGCGCCCGCATCCAGTCCTGGTGGCACAACCGCCTGCCGCGGCGCGACACCCTCACGCTGACCCAGCGCAACGTCTACATCCTGCCCACGCGGGCGGGCTGGATGCTCGCGCTCACGCTGCTGCTGCTGCTCGTGGCCAGCATCAACTACCAACTCAACCTGGGCTACCTGCTCACCTTCCTGCTCGCGGGCAGCGCGGTGGTGGGCATGCACGTGTGCCACGGCAACCTGCGCGGCACCACCCTGCACCTGAACCCACCCGACCCGGTGCACGCCGGCCAGGCCGCCGCGCTGGACATCCGCCTCACCAGCGAACGCCCTCGCATCCGCTACGGCCTGGGCCTGGGTGTGATCGGCGCCGACCTGGCGCACGCGCCGCTGGCCTGGACGGACGTGCCCGCGCAGGGCAGCACCACGCTGCAGGTGGCCTGGCCGGTGCCCGGGCGCGGCCTGCATCCGCTGCCGGCCCTCACCGCGCTCACGCTGTTCCCGCTGGGCACCTTCCGCGTGTGGACGGTGTGGCGCCCGGCCGCCCCCGTGCTGGTCTACCCCGAGCCCGAAAGCCACCCGCCGCCGCTGCCGCCGGGCGAACCCCAGGCCGGCAGTTCGGGCAGCGCGCGCGTGCAGAGCACGGGCGAATTCGACGGCGTGCGCGCCTACCGCCGGGGCGACCCCATCAAGGCCGTGGTGTGGAAGAAGGCCGCCCAGGCCTTCGCGGCCGGGCGCGACGAACTCGTGAGCCGCGACGCGCTCTCCACCCAGCGCCAGCAGCTCTGGCTGGACCACGCGCAGTGCGGCCCCAGTGAACTGGAAGCGCGCCTCTCGCGCCTGACGGCCTGGGTGCTGATGGCCGACCGCCTGGGGCTGGACTATGGCCTGCGCGTGCCCGGCCGCGAGATCGCGCCCGACCAGGGCCCGGCGCACCGCGCGCGTTGCCTGGAGGCGCTGGCGCTGTGCTGAACAAGACCCTCTCCGCCTTGCCGCGTGAGACCCGCGACACACTGTTCCTGCTCGCCGTGGTCGGCTGGGTGGTCGCCATGCAGGTCGCCCACATCCCCTGGTGGTGTAGCGCGCTCACGGCGGGCGTGCTGGTGTGGCGGGCCACCCTCGCGCTGCGTGGCCTGCCGCTGCCCGGCTGGCCCTGGCGGCTGGGGCTGCTGGCCCTCACGCTCGCGGCCACCTGGGCCACCCACCGCACGCTCCTGGGCCAGGACGCGGGCGTCACGCTCGTCGTGGTGCTGCTCTCGCTCAAGACGCTGGAGATGCGTGCGCGGCGCGACGCCTTCGTGGTGTTCTTCCTGGCCTTCTTCACGCTGCTCACGCACTTCTTCTACTCGCAGTCGCTGCTCACGGCGGCGGGCATCCTGATCGCGCTGCTGGGCCTGCTCACCGCGCTGGTGAACGCCCACATGCCGGTGGGACGGCCCTCGCTGGCGCAGGCCGCGCGCATCGCCATGGGCATGGCGGCCCTGGGCGCGCCCATCATGCTGGTGCTGTTCCTGCTGTTCCCGCGCCTCTCGCCGCTGTGGGGCGTGCCCGCCGACGACCGGGGACGCAGCGGCCTGTCCAGCACGATGCGCGTGGGCCAGATCGCCGAACTGGTGCTGGACGACAGCATCGCCCTGCGCCTGCGCTTCCAGGGATCTCCACCGCCGCAAAGCCAGCTGTACTTCCGCGGCCCCGTGCTCAGCGCCTTCGATGGCGTGGAATGGCGCCCCGCGCGCGCCGAATTCCCGGCGCGCCAGGCCTTGGCAAGCGAGCTCACGGTCTCGGGCGAACCTGTGCGCTACGAAGTGACCATGGAGCCGCACCGCCGGCCCTGGCTGTTCCTGCTGGAAGCCGCCACGCAGGCGCCCGAACTGCCCGATGTGCGCGTGCGCATGACCAGCGAACTGCAATGGCTCACCGACCGCCCCATGGGCAGCCTGGTGCGTTTCAGCGCCGTGAGCCACACCACGTTCCGCCACGGCCCGCTGGCCCTCACCCCCGCCTTGCAGGAACAGGTGGCGCTGCCGCCCGGCTACAACCCGCGCACGCTCGAACTCGCACAGCAGCTGCGCCGCGAACACGGCAGAGGGCCCGACGCCACACCCCGGCTCGTGGCGGCGGTGCTGGAGCGCCTGCGCACCGGCGGCTACCTCTACACGCTCGAGCCCGGCGTGTACGGCCAGCACACCGCCGACGAATTCTGGTTCGACCGCCGCCAGGGCTTCTGCGAACACATCGCCAGCAGCTTCGTCATCCTCATGCGCGCGCTCGACATTCCCGCGCGCATCGTCACCGGCTACCAGGGCGGCGAGATGAACGGCGTCGACGGCTACTGGACCGTGCGCCAGCGCGACGCCCACGCCTGGGCCGAGGTCTGGCAGGCCGGCCAGGGCTGGGTGCGCGTGGACCCCACCGCGGCGGTCGCGCCCGGGCGCGTCGGCTCGCTGCAGCGGCTGAGCGCGCCCGAAGGCGCCATCGCCGGCGCCATCCGCAACCTCAACCCCAACATCGCTGCCCGGCTGCGCGCGGCCTGGGAGGCGATGAACAACAGCTGGAACCAGTGGGTGCTGAACTACACCCAGGGCCGCCAGCTCGACCTGCTCAAGAACCTGGGCTTTCGCTCGCCCAGCTGGGCGGACCTGGCCTACGTGCTGATCGGTGTGGTGGTGCTGGTGAGCCTGATCGGCGCGGCCTGGACACTGTGGGAGCGCCAGCAGCACGACCCCTGGTTGCGCCTGCTGCAGCGCGCCCGCGCGCGCCTCAAGGCGCAAGGCCTGGACAGCAGCGACCGCACGCCCCCGCGCGAACTCGCCCAGCGCGTGCGACAGCACTGGGGCGCCTCGGACGCGGCGCGGCGCGTTGCACAATGGCTGCTGCAACTCGAAGCCCAGCGGTACGGCCGCCCGGGCGCCGCTGACACCCCCACCCTGGCCACGCTGCAAACCGAATTCCGGCAGCTGGCCTGGCCCCGAAAAGACCCCCGTTGAACGCCCTCGCCTGTCTCCTCTCCTCGTCCGCCCTGGCCTTGTGCCTGAGCGCCAGCGCCCTGGCCCAGTCGCCCGCAAAAGCGCGCCCGGCCAACCCTGCCAAGGCACCCGCCTACAGCTACGCGCAAAGCGCGGCCGCCATGGCCTTCGCCACCGACCTCGCCGAGCGCCGCAACCTCGACCCGGCCTGGGTGCGCCAGCAAATCGGCGCGGCCCAGCGCATCCCCACCGTCATCCGCCTCATGCAGCCCGCGCCCAGCGGCGTGCCCAAGAACTGGGCCGCCTACCGCGCGCGCTTCATCGAGCCCGTGCGCCTGCGCGCCGGCCAGCGCTTCTGGGAAGCCAACCGCGAAACGCTGGCGCGCGCCGAGACCGAGTTCGGCGTGCCCGCCAGCCTCATCGTCGGCGTGATCGGCGTGGAGACGCTGTACGGCCAGCACACCGGCAATTTCCGCGTCATCGACGCGCTCACCACCCTGGCCTTCGACTTCCCGGCCAGCCACCCGCGCGCCGCCGCGCGCACCGAGTTCTTCCGCAGCGAACTCGAACAGTTCCTCAGCCTCACCGAGCGCACCGCCACCGACCCGCTGACGTACCTCGGCAGCTACGCCGGCGCCATGGGCTGGCCGCAGTTCATGCCCAGCAGCTGGGTGAAGTACGCGATCGACTTCGACGCCGACGGCAAGGTCGATCTCTTCAACAGCCAGGCCGACGTCATCGGCTCCGTCGCCAATTACTTCAAGGCCTTCGGCTGGCAGCCCGGCATGCCCACGCACTACCCGGTGCGCTTCGACCCGAACCAGAGCAAGGAAGATTTCGAGACCTTGCTCGCACCCGACATCCTGCCCAGCTTCGGTGTGCAGAGCTTCACCGCCAAGGGCGCGGTGCTCGACGGCCCCGCGCTGCAACACCCCGGCCAATTGGCCTTGGTGGAGTTGCAGAACGCCGGCGCGCCGTCCAGCTACATCGCCGGCACCGAGAACTTCTACGTGGTCACGCGCTACAACTGGAGCAGCTACTACGCGCTGGCGGTGATCGAGCTGGGCGAGGCGGTGAAAGCGCTGGTCGGCGAGCGCTGAGGCGTCATCAAACCCGAGGCGGGTCTGTCTCGCGCTCGGGATGGCGGTGCCTGGCCATGGCCGCGATGAAGGTCGCCACATCACCACCCTGCACCACGCCCGGATCGGCTTCGCCCGAAGGCAGCGTGGCGGACGCACCCGCCGCTTCCAGCAGCGTGACGGACGCGGGCAGCACCAGGATGGTCTTGCAGTGGCGGTACTGGTCCTTGATGAACTCCATGGTGTGGCCATCGAGCGAGAGCGTGCGCACACCCTCGTCGCCGTCGGGCAGCACCAGCGCATCGAACAGGAAACCGGGCTCGTTCTCGAGCGAGGCATCGGCATCGATCGCGACACCGTCCGCGGTCTTCACCGGGCCGATGCGTGGCGCCACGAAGCGCGGCACCGCGCCCTGCACGAACAGCATCGCATGCACGTCGACCGCGCTCTGGCCGTTCACGCCATCGGCCACCAGCAGCGCCACCTTGCGGCCCTTGATCGAGCCGTCTCCCGGCCGCGCGAGCAGCGAGAGCGGGGGCGAGCGACTCACCTCGGGCTTGGGCGGGTTGTCCAGCGCGCGCGGCATCGGCGCAGGCAACGCCGCCATGCCCAGGCCTTCGGCCACCTGCGCCGCCAGCGACTCCGAAGCGTTGCGCAGCGAGGCCACCATGCGCTCGCGGATCGCGGGCACCGTCACCTTGGAGAGTTCGAAACGGAACGCCGCCGCGATGTGGGCCTGCTCGACCGGGCTCTGGCTCTCGAAGAACAGCGTGGCCTGCGTGTAGTGGTCGGCGAACTTCTCGGGCTTGGCGCGGACCTTGCCCTGCTCTTCCTTGGCCTGGATGCGCGCCGGCACCGACACGAAACCCTGAGCGGCGCCGGCCTGGAAGGGACAGCCACCGGCCAGCGAATTCGGTTCGTAGTTCACGCGCCCCCGGTGGATGGCCTGGCGGTGCATGCCGTCGCGCTGGTTGTTGTGCACCGGCGCCAGCGGCGAGTTGATCGGGATCTCGTGGAAGTTGGGTCCACCCAGGCGGCTGATCTGCGTGTCCACGTACGAATGGATGCGGCCGGCGAGCAGCGGGTCGTTCGAGAAGTCGAGGCCTGGCACGATGTGCGCCGCGCAGAAGGCCACCTGCTCGGTCTCGGCGAAGAAGTTGTCGGGGTTGCGGTTGAGCACCATGCGGCCCACCGGGCGCACCGGCACCAGCTCCTCGGGCACGATCTTGGTCGGGTCCAGCACGTCGAAGCTGAAGCCATCGGCCTGCTCCTCGGTGAAGATCTGCAGGCCCAGCTCCCACTCGGGGAAGGCGCCCGCCTCGATGCGTTCCCACAGGTCGCGACGGTGGTAGTCGGGGTCGGCGCCGGAAATCTTCACCGCCTCGTCCCAGACCAGCGAGTGCGTGCCGTAGACCGGGTTCCAGTGGAACTTCACGAACACCGAATCGCCTTCGGCATTGACCATGCGGAAGGTGTGCACGCCAAAGCCCTGCATGGTGGCGTAGCTGCGCGGAATGCCGCGATCGGACATGGCCCACATCAGCATGTGGGTGGACTCGGGCATCAGGGACACGAAGTCCCAAAAGGTGTCGTGCGCGCTGGCCGCCTGCGGCATCTGGTGATGCGGCTCGGGTTTCACGGCGTGCACCAAGTCCGGGAACTTCATCGCGTCCTGTATGAAGAAGACCGGCATGTTGTTGCCCACCAGGTCCCAGTTGCCTTCGTCGGTGTAGAACTTCACCGCGAAGCCGCGCACGTCGCGGGCGGTGTCCTTGGACCCTCGCTCGCCCTGCACGGTGGAGAAGCGCACGAACACCGGCGTGACCTTGCCGGCTTCCTTGAAGGGCGCGGCCTTGGTGATGTCGGTCAGCGCGTCGTAACACTCGAAGAAGCCGTGCGCGCCCGAACCGCGTGCGTGCACGATGCGTTCGGGAATGCGCTCGTGGTCGAAGTGCGTGATCTTTTCGCGCAGGATGAAATCCTCCAGCAGCGCTGGACCACGCACGCCGTACTTCAACGAGTTCTGGTTGTCCGCGATGGGCACGCCCTGGTTGGTCGTGAGCACCTGGCCCGACGAGTCCACTCGCACGCGGTCCAACGACTCGATGGCCCAGTTGATGCCTTCGGCCGCGACGCTGCCGGTCTTGTCGGAGTGGTTCTCCTCCGACAGGGTGCTGCCCGTGGGCAGGCGGGATGGCGCATCGACCGTGATGCCGGGCTGCACCGCCAGCCCGTTGTCGAAACCGTGTTCGCCGGCCTTGTTGGCGTTGAACGGCATGCCCTCGGCCAACTGGCCGGTGTGGACCGCCTTGAGCACGGCAGGATCGTTCGCAGGCTGGACTTGGGAAGGCCCACTGTCGGTGTTGCGGGCCGCGGCCCGGGGAGCGCTGTTCGCCTCCGGGTTGGCGCGGCCGGAGTCGGGGGATTTGGATTTAGGCACAGTGGGCTTTCGAGAAAAGTTGAGCGATTGGACGGTCAGGCGACTTCAGCGCCCATGAGCGCCTCCTTGCGCGCCATCAACTGGTCGCGCATGGCCACCAGGTCCAGCGACTTGGCCGCCCTGGCCTTGGGGAAGATCTCGTTGCGCTCTTCCTTCACGTGGTGGTCGATGTACTCGCCCAGCACCTTGACCTTGGCGTCGAACATCTCGTCGGCTTCTTCCATGGCTTCGATCTGGGCGATCAGGTCCTTGGCACCCGCGTGCTCCACCTCGGCTTCGGCCAGGATGTCGGTCTCTTTCAAGGCTTCACGCAGCGCGGGGTAGAAGATTTCTTCCTCGACGGTGGCGTGCACCGTGAGTTCCTGGCAGATCTGGTGTGCCAGCTCCAGTTTCTTCTGCGCGGCGCCACGCGCCTTGGAGCCGGCAAGCTCCTCGTAGGTCTTGAACATCTTTTTGACCGCCTTGTGGTCGGTGTCCAACAGGGTGCATGCGTCTGCTTCGGTTCGGGTGGTGGCCATGGAGGGCTCCTGATTTCGGTGTGGGGATGGATGTTTTGATCGAGAGAAGCAAAACCCCACCCGGCCCAGCTGGGCAGGGTGGGTGCACTGCATCAGCGGTTATGAAGCGTTGTTGTCACCCGGGCGGCGGGTGCCATCGTCCTGCTCCCGGGCACCGGGACGCGAACCGTCCTGCTGTTGGGACGGGTTGACTTCCTTGCGGCCTTGCTGGTCGGAGCCGCCGGGGTTGCTCTGCTCGCGCTGCCCTGCCGGGTTGCTCTGGTCGCCTTGCTGCCCGCCTTGCTGGCCCGGGCGCTGACCTGGGTTCTGGCCCTGCTGATTCTGGCCCTGCTGGCCTTGTTCCTGCTGGTTCTGGCCTTGCTGGCCCTGCTGTTGGCCTTGCTGGCCCTGGTTGTTCGATGCCATGTCGTTGCTCCTGCATGTGTTGAAAGAATTGCGGCGATCGCGATGGATCGAACGCAAATCTCTTTGGGCAAGGCGCGTGCCCGCGCCGTGTCAACCGGGCTGCCAGCGCAGGCGCTGCCAGGGGCGTGTGTCGCACTTGAGGATGTCGCGCATGTAGGCCAGAGCCGCCGCCTTCTTCTCATCCGTCTCGGCCGCCGTGCAGTCCTCGGGCGCGTGCACCTTGAGGCCGCGCAGAAAGGCATCGGCGGCCGTCAGCTGGATGCAGATGTCGGTCGCCAGCCCCGCCATCACCAGGGAGCGGGCGCCGATCTGGTCGAGCAGGATGTCCAGGGGCGTGCCGAAGAAGGCGGAGTGCATCGGTTTCAACACGGTGAGGTCGCCGCGCTGCGGGCGCAACAGCCGCGCCATGGACGCGCTGACGCCCTGGCCCTGCGCCAGGCGCTTCACCAGGGTGGGGAAATCGGAGCGCCAGCGGCCGAAGTTGTCGTTGGCATAGATCACCGGAATGCCTCGCGCGCGGGCCGCGCTGGCGAGTTGGCGAGCCGCCCTGGCTGCCAGCAACGCGGGCCCGGCGAGTTCGTCGGCTTCGGGGAAGTCCAACGGGTTGATGAAGTCGATCAGCAGCAGGGCGCGCCGGCTTCGTGGCAGTTCCGCTTCACCCATCGCCCCTCCCTTGCCCCACCTCGCCGGACGAGTCTTTCAACACGCTGATGCCGCCATCGGCCTCCAGAAAGGCGTACTTCATGTCCTTCAGGTCGCAATCGGCCTCGCGCAGCGCCCGCTCCACATCCAGCATGGGCACATGGTGCTGCCTGAGGATGCGGGAGTGAATCCGCCCATCGCGGCCAATGAGCACAGGCTCGCCCTCGGCCAGGGCTTGCAGCCTGGTACTGCGGGCGGTCACCACCGCCACCAGCATATTCAGGGCGATCAGGGTCGCGGCAGCAAGCAATCCACCGGTCACCGACTCCTCGCCCCCACTCAGCCCCGCCGACACCGATTCGCTCAGCAGCATCACCACCAAGAGGTCGAACGGCGTGAACTGTCCCACGGTGCGCTTGCCGGAGAGGCGCACCAGCAGCAGCAGCACCGCATAGATGATCGCGGCCCTGGCGGGCAACTCCCACCAGGCAGTGGAAAGCTCGAACATGGAAACCTCGCCTCACGATGAATGCCCAGGCCAGAGCAAATGGCATTCCCGGAACGCGCAGGTCGACCGTTGAGCAGCACCTCGGGCGCTTGCGGCAAATTTTGCTGATCCAAGACGGCGGGAGCGCTTTTTACCGCTCGAAGCTGTGTGTCATGGCGAACAGTCGGATCGGCCGCAGACAGGCACCATCACGCGCACCAACCGTCCGGAGAACCATGGATTTGCTCGACCTCATGCAATGGCCCGCCATGCTGGTGACGCTGCTGGCGTCCTGGCTGGTGGCCTCGCGCAGCGCCGGGCGGCGCCATGCCGGCTTCTGGCTGTTCCTGGCCAGCAACGCCCTGTGGGTCGCCTGGGGTTGGCATGCGAGCGCGTACGCGCTCATTGCCCTGCAGATCGGGCTGGCCGGCATGAACATCCGCGGCGCCCTGAAAACGGAAAGCCCGTCGTGATGGCATCGCGGCCGGGGATGCGGCCCGCCAGCGAAAGGCTACGCCTGCAGCACCTTGGCCAGCGCCTCGGCCGAAACGGGCTTGGTGAAGTGGTAGTCCACCAACGAAAACACTTCGGCCGCCAGCTCGTCGTCATGGTCCGAGCCGGTCACCGCGATGAGCACCAGGTTGTCGCCGCATTGCTGGCGCAGCGCACGGACCAGTTCCAGGCCGTCCATGTCCGGCATGTGCACGTCGAGCATGACGCACAGCGGCAGCGAATGCCCCACCACCTCGAGCGCCTCCTGGCCGCTGTACGCCGCCCTCGCGCGATGCCCCATGAGGGTCATCAGCGTGGTCAACGAGTCCGCGGCATCCCGCGAGTCGTCGACGATCAATATGTCCAGGTCCTGGTTTGTCATGGCTGTTGTGCCTGTGGTGACCCGACGGGCCCGCTCGCGCGACAGCATAATGCCTTTCGCCGGACGTTCGCACGCGCGGGCCGATGTGCCGGCGTCCACCCCCTCCTGCCCGGCCCGGGCCAGCGTCGTTCTTGAATGGAGTCGTCCATGGAAGCTGCGAGCCCGGAACCCCCTCCATTTCTATCCGGTGGCGGAGAGCTCGCCCGGCTCATCGCCCGGTTCGACTGGGCATCGACCGGGCTCGGCCCGATCGACCAATGGCGCGACCACGTGAAAGCGGCCACGGCCCTGATGCTGCGTTCCCAGGTGCCCATCGTCATGCTCTGGGGCGAGCGGGGGTTCATGGTCTACAACGACGCCTACTCCCACTTCTCGGGTCTTCGCCACCCTCAGTTGCTGGGCTCGGAGGTGCGCAAGGGCTGGCCTGAAGTGGCGGACTTCAACGATCAGGTCATGACGGTGTGCCTGGCCGGCGGCCACCTGCGGTTCGAAGACCAGGAGCTGATCCTGCACCGCCACAACCGCGCCGAGCAGGTCTGGATGAACCTGGACTACTCGCCGCTGCTCGATCTGAGCGGCCAGCCGGTGGGCGTGATGGCCATCGTGGTCGAAACCACCGCCAAGGTGCAAGCCCTTCGCAAGGTGCACAGCGAACGGGAGCGGATGGCGCAGCTGTTCCAGCAAGCCCCGTCGTTCATGACCATGCTGCGGGGAAGCTCGCATGTCATCGAATTGGTCAACCCCAACTACCTCAAGCTGGTGGGCCACCGCGACGTGATCGGCAAGACGGTGGCGCAGGCGCTGCCCGACGCGGTGGAACAGGGGTACCTCCAGCTGCTCGACGAGGTGTATGCCAGCGGGCAGGCGCATTCGGCGCGGGGCGCCCGGTACGCGGCGCAGGCCGAACCCGGCGGCCCGGTCAACACACGCTATCTCGACTTCGTGTTCCAGCCCCTGAGGAACGAGGCCGGCGAGGTCGACGGGATCTTCGTGGAAGGGATCGATGTCACGGACCGGGTGCAGGCCGAAATGAAGCGGGACTGCCTGACGGTGCTGGGGGATCGTTTGGCGGCCCTGTCAACGCCGGTGGAGCTCGCGCACGCGGCCTCCGAAATCCTTGGCGATGCGCTCAAGGCCAGCCGCGTGGGATACGGCAGCATCGACAACGCCACGGAGACACTGACGGTCGATCGCGACTGGGCCGCGCCCGGCGTGGACAGCCTGGCCGGCACGACGCGGCTGCGCGACTACGGCGCCTTCATCGACAGCCTCAAGCTGGGCGAGTTCATCGCCATCGCCGACGTGCGCCTCGATGCGCGCACCGCCTTCGCGGCCGAGGCCCTCGAATCCAAATCCGCGCGCTCGTTCGTCAACGTGCCCATCATGGAAAACGGTCGGCTGGCCGCCGTGTTCTTCGTGAACTGCGACCAGGTCCGGGAATGGGAGGCGGAGGAACTCTCCCTGATCCGCGAAGTGGGCCAGCGCACCCGCGTGTCGGTGGAGCGCGCCCGAGGGCACATCGCCTTGCAGGAAAGTGAAGCCCGCCTCAGGGAGGTGAACGAGACACTGGAGCAGAAGGTCGAGCAACGCACCGCCGAATTGATGGAGATCGAGTCCCACTTCCGCCAGGCGCAGAAGATGGAGGCCATCGGCCAGCTCACGGGCGGCCTGGCGCACGACTTCAACAACCTGCTCGGCACCATCAGCAACAGCCTGCAGATCCTGAAGATGCGGCTGACCCAGGGCACGACGGACGGGCTGGAGCGCTACATCGGCATGAGCGAGGATTCCATCCGCCGCGCCGCCGCGCTCACCCACCGGCTGCTGGCGTTCTCGCGCCGCCAGACGCTCGATCCCAAACCCATCGACGCCAACCGACTGGTGCAGGGCATGGAGGACATGATCCGCCGCACCATGGGGCCCTTGATCGACATCGAGGTGGTCGGCGCCGGCGGCCTGTGGTTCACCAAGGCCGATGCGTCCCAGCTCGAGAACTCGCTGCTGAACCTCTGCATCAATGCGCGCGATGCCATGCCCGAGGGAGGCCGTCTGACCATCGAGACGGCGAACAAGTGGCTGGACGAGCGCGCCGCCGGCGAGCGCAGTCTGCCGCGCGGGCAATACGTGTCGCTGTGCGTGACGGACACGGGCACGGGCATGTCCGCCGACGTCATCGAGCGCATCTTCGACCCTTTCTACACCACCAAGCCCCTGGGCATGGGCACCGGCATGGGCTTGTCCATGGTCTACGGTTTCGTGCGCCAGTCCGGCGGGCAGGTGCGGGTGTACTCCGAAGTGGGCATGGGCACGACGATGTGCCTCTACCTGCCCCGCTACCTCGGCCCCGGTGTTGACGAGGAGGAAGCACCACGGCCCGCGCCCATGCAGGCGGGCGATGGCGAAACCATTTTGGTGGTCGAGGACGAATGGGGCATCCGCGTCACGATCGAGGAGGTGCTGACCGACTCGGGTTACCACGTGCTCACGGCCGACACGGGCCCCGCGGCCATGAAGATTCTGGACAGCGAGGCGCGCATCGACCTGCTCATCACCGACGTCGGCCTGCCCGGGGGCATGAACGGCCGTCAGGTGGCCGACGCGGCCCGCATCCAGCGAACGGGCCTGAAGGTGCTGTTCATCACCGGCTATGCCGACAACGCCGCGGTCGGCAATGGGCACCTCGACCCGGGCATGGCCGTGTTGACCAAGCCCTTCGAGATCTCGGTGCTGTCCAGCCGGGTCAAGGCCCTGCTGAGCCCGTGACGCGGGCGGGGAGGCCGGCGCGCACGAAGTCCACCAGCTCGGCCAGTGCGCCCTCCGTCGGCGTTCGCCACAGCAGGTGGGTCTGCAGGCAGGCGTCGTCGTGCGCCAGCGGAATCGCCACGATGCTGGCCGGCAGCTTGCCCACGATGCCGCCACCGTAGAGCGCCACGTGGGTGCTGCGCGCCACCGACTCCAGCAGGATCGGTGTGTCGTCGGGCTCGTACACCACCCGGGGCTTGAAGGCGTGGCGCTCGAACAGCGCAAACAGCAGTTCGCGGAAGGTGCCCCAGCGGCCCGGCGATCCGATGATCAGGCCCTCGTCCCGCAGGTCCTGCAAGTGCAGCTTGCGCTTGCGCGCCAGCGGATGACCCACACGGCACAAGGCCACGATGGGCTGCGAGTCCACCAGCACCCGGTCCAGTGAAGGCGACGGCGCCAGCGATGCCGGCAGCAGCAGGAAGGCCGCGTCCAGATCGCCCGCGACGATCTCGGCGAACAGGCGCTCGGACGGCGCCTGCAACAGGTTGAGCTCCACATCGGGGAAGCCCACGCCAAAGCTGAACAGCAGTTCCGGCATGGCGCTGTTGGCGGCCTGGGCCGAGTAGCCGATCAGCAGCTTGCGCTTGCTCGAACTGCCGGCCAGGCGGCGCGATTCGCGCACGGCCTGGTGCAGGCCGTCGAACACCGCATCGAGCTGCCCGAGCAGATGGGCGGCGGCCGGGGTCAGCTCCATCGACCGCGTCGTGCGCACGAAGAGCGGGAAGCCCAGCTCTTCCTCCAGCAACTTGATGGAACGGCTGAGCGCGGGCTGCGCGATGCGCAGCGCTTCGGCCGACTTGCGGAAGTTCAGCGTGGCGCTGAGGTGGCGGAACTGCTGAAGCCGCCGCAGGCTGGGGTAGGTCTTCATTGATGCCGGAATTCTATCAATGAGGGATCAAATGGTATTGGACTGGGCCGGGGGCCAAAACTAGCATTCACGCCCACCAGATCCACCACAAGAGTTCATGAAAGCCTCCGTTTCCCAGTTCAAGAGCGTGCGCGACATTGAGAGCAACTTGCGCACAATACGCAGCCACATCGCGACCGCCGCCGCCAGCGGCGCCCAGCTGATCTGCTTTCCCGAAGCCAGCATGGTCGCCTACGAGTCCTCGCGCGAAGAGCTGGTCGCTTTCGCCGGGCAGCAGGCGGTCCGCTTCATCGACGAGGTAGGCGCCAGCGCCAAGGCGCACGCGATCGACGTGTTCGTCGGCCTGTACGAGCCGCTCGATGGCCACCGCACGCGCAACACCTTCGTGCACCTGGGTGCCGATGGGCAACTCAAGGGCCGCTACGAAAAGCTGCACCTCTACGATGCGTTCAGCTTCAAGGAGTCCGACAAGAACCGGCACGGCCAGCTGCTGCCTGCGCACGACGAGGTGTATGTGGCCGACGTGGGCGGCGTGCGCTTCGCCATCCTCAACTGCTACGACCTGCGCTTCCCCGAAATCTCGCGCATCGCGGTGGACAAGGGCGCCGACGTGCTGCTCTACGGCGCGGGCTGGATCGCCGGCAGCCTCAAAGAGCTGCACTGGGAGACCCTGCTGCGCGCGCGCGCCATCGAGAACACCTGCTACGTGCTGGCCTCGTGCCAGCCGCCGCCCACTTCCGTGGGCATGAGCATGGGCATCGACCCCTCGGGCCTGGTGATCGGCGGCATCGCGGCCGCCGAGGGCGTCGTGACGGTCGACGTGCTGCCCGAGCGCCTGCGCGATGTGCGCAAGGACCTGCCCTGCCTCGAACACCGCCGCTACCAGATCGCCCTCAATTCCTCCGGAGACAACAACACATGAACAACCAGCAACCGCAATCCCAGAAAAAGGTGCTCTATTCGGCATCGCTCGGCCAGTTCGTCGAGTGGTACGACTTCGTGATCTACGCCTACTCGGCCACCATCATCGCCAAGCTGTTCTTCCCCACCACCGACCCGGCCACCGCCCTGCTCTCGGCCTTCGCGGTGTACGGCGTGGGCTTCGTCATGCGCCCGCTGGGCGGCTTCATCTTCGGCAGCCTGGGCGACCGCTTCGGCCGCAAGGCGGTGCTCTCCGCCATCATCCTGATGATGGGTGGCGCCACCGTCGGCATCGGCGTGCTGCCCACCTACGCGCAGATCGGCATCGCGGCGCCCATCCTGCTCGTGGTGCTGCGCCTGATCCAGGGTCTGTCGGCGTCGGGCGAGACCATCGGCTCCAACTCCTTCGTGGCCGAACACGCGCCACCGGGGCGCCGCGGCCTGCACGTGGCCTTCACCTACGCCTTCGCCAACCTGCCGCCCGTGGCGGCCGCGCTCATCATCCTCGCCGTGACCAGCCTGCTGGGCAGCGAGGTGTACGAGAGCTGGGGCTGGCGCATTCCCTTCCTGATCAGCGGCCCGCTCGCGCTGGTGGGCCTGTACATCCGCAACCGCGTCGATGAATCGCCGGCTTTCGAGGTGGCGCGCGCCAAGCAGGAAATCTCGACCACGCCGGTGTCGGACGCCATCCGCGACCAGAAGAAGGCCATGGGCTTCAGCTTCGCGCTGGCCGCGTTCTCCAGCCTGACCTTCTACACGCTCGCGGGCTACTTCGTGTCCTACCTCACCGTCACGGTGGGCATGAGCCGCAGCGACTCGCTGATCTCCAACGGCATCGCCATGACCGTCGCCTTCCTCACGATGATCGCGAGCGGCTTCGTGTCGGACAAGGTGGGGCGCAAACCGGTGATGGTGGTCAGCCTGCTGTTCAACGCCATCGTCTGCGTCCCGGCCTACATGCTGGCCGGCGAAGGCACGCTGTTCCACGCGGCGCTCGCGCAATCGCTGCTGGCCATCGGCATGGGCTCGTTCGCCGGCCCGCTGGGCATCACGCTGCTCGAGCTGTTCCCGACCAAGACGCGCTTCAGCGCATCAGCCATCAGCTACAACCTGGCGTACACCCTCTTCGGTGGCACCGCGCCCTTTGTCGGCACCTACCTGGTGCTGGCCACGCAGTCCAAGCTGGCCCCGGCCGCCTACCTGGCCGCGGTGTCCGTCGTGGTGCTGTGCGTCACGCTCTTCCTGCCCGAGACTTACCGGCGCTCGCTGACGGACTAGCCTCCTCGATGCCCTGCGCCAGCAACTCGGTGGCGAACTCGATGTAGCCCCGCACCAGGGCATCGCTGCCCGGCCGCTCCTTGAAGAGCACCGCGAGCATGGGCTGGGCATCCATGAAGAAGGTGCACATGCCCAGAATGGCGACGTGCAGGTAGCGCGCGTCCAGTTCGCGCGCCGGCTTGTCACCGGGGATGGGGTTGAGCACGAACTGCGTCAACGCCAGCCCCCGTTTCGCCACCGTGTTGAGGTCCCCCACCTCCATCTGGGCCTCTTCATCGGAGTAGATCTCCTTGAGCACCAGATTCATGAACTGCGGGTTGCGCTGCAGTGAATCGATCAGCATCTGCAGGCGCGTGCGGATGCGGTGGCGCAAGGGCCCCGGCTCGTCCAGCACGAGCCGGCTGCGTTCCTGGATGTCGTCCAGCAGGCCCACCGCCGCAGCCCGCAGCAGGCCCTTCTTCGTGCCGAAGTAGTAGCGGATCAGCGCCGGGTCCACCTTCGCGGCACTGGCCACCTCCACCACCGTCAGCGCCTCCGGCGCCTTGTGGCGCAACAGCGCGAGCGCCGCTTCGACGATCTTCTCCTTGCCCACGCCGCTGCTGGAAGCGGGCCGGCCCGCCGTGCGGCGCGGCTCCTTGCGCCGTCGACGGGGCGTGGGGGTGTCGTTGTCCTTCATCACGCCATTCTAGGAACACTTCGCGCGCGGCACGCCGCGCATCGAAGGTCGGCGGCATTAATTCCCATGAAAAGGAAATATCCACACTGCATGCAGGGATTGTCATTTCGGGTTGACAGGCGTTCCGCCAGGGTCTTAGCATCCGCTCAATTCCTATCTGTAGGAATTAAAAGAACTTCAACCCTCTGCTGAATGTCCCCCCACATGTCTGTCGTTGCGATCACCTTCAATCCCCATCTCCTCAGCGCCAGAACCGCCACGCGGTCCAAGGACGCCGGGAACGGCCTGATCTTTCAACCGGGCGAAGAGGACAACCTGCGATGGCAAAGCCGTCCCAGCGAACCGTCTGAGGAGGAACAGGCCCTGGCCGCGGCCATCGTGCAGATCTACGCCGACGACGGCCGCTCGCCCGAGGCTTTCGCCGAAGCGCTCAACGCGAGAAACCTGCTGCAACCCGATGGCAGCGCATGGACGCCCGAGACCTTGTGCGCCGTGCTCGAACGCCTGGCGGTCTGACCCCCATCGATCCGAAAGAACACCTCATGAAATCCCACGACATCACCCGGCGCGAGCTGATGCTGGCCGGCATGGCCCTGGCCGCTCCCGCCGGCGCTTTCGCGCAATCGGCCCGCCCCACGCAGCTCATCGTCGGCTTCCCCGCGGGGGGAGGCATTGACCTGCTGGCGCGCCTGATGGCGAGCCAGCTGCGCGCGCACACCCCCGAGCCCGTGGTCGTCGACAACAAGGCAGGCGTGGCCGGCCGCCTGGCGCTGGAGCACATCAAGCGCG
Organism: Hydrogenophaga sp. FW305-3-2-15-A-LB1; assembly: GCF_058787875.1. Classification (NCBI taxonomy): domain Bacteria; kingdom Pseudomonadati; phylum Pseudomonadota; class Betaproteobacteria; order Burkholderiales; family Comamonadaceae; genus Hydrogenophaga; species Hydrogenophaga sp. FW305-3-2-15-A-LB1. Next base: position 23,879 of record NZ_JBYTAE010000007.1, read on the forward strand.
CGCCGGCCGACGGCAGCGCCTTGCTGCTCACGCCCGACTTTCCCCTCACGATCTTTCCGCACATCTACAAGAAGCTGGCCTACCAGCCGCTGCAGGACTTCACGGCCGTGGCCGCCTGCGCGCGCTCGGAGCTGGTGCTCAGCGTGGGACCCATGGTGCCGTCGAGCGTGAACACCGTGCCCGAGCTCGTGAAATGGATGCAGGCCCACCCGGACAAGGCCGACTACGCCTCGTCGGGCCCCGGTGGGGTGCTGCACCTGCTGGGCGTGATGTTCAGCCAGGCCACGGGGGTGCAGATGACCCACGTGCCCTTCAGGGGCAGCGCGCCCGCGCTGCAGGCGCTGGTGGGCGGGCATGTGGCCGCGAGCTTCAACGCCGTGGGCGAAGCCCTGCCCTTCAAGGCCTCGGGTGGCCTGCGGCCGATCGCGACCTTCGGCGCCAAGCGCTCGCGCTACCTCCCCGAGACACCGTGCATGGTGGAGCTGGGTTATCCGAATGTGCAGGCCGACACCTGGCTGGGCGTGTTCGCGCCCCCTCGCCTGCCTCAGGCCCTGGTGGAGCAATGGAACACCCGGATCACCAGCGTCGTGAACTCCAGCGAGTACATCGCGAGCCTGGACAAGCTCTCGATGGAGCCGCTCACGCTCAAGCCCGCGGCGCTCGCCTCCCTCGTCAAGACCGACATCGAGCGCTGGGCGCCTGTCGTCAAGGCCTCCGGCTTCACCGCCGATGAATGAACACCCCCAACACCCCATGAGCATGGACGAAGCGACTTTGAAAACCGATGCCGCGCAGCGCGTGGAGCGTGGCCTGTTGAACTACTGGTACCCGGTACTGCCGAGCTACCGCCTGGCGGGCACGCCCATCGGGATCACCCGCCTGTCCGAAGAGATCGTGCTGTGGCGCGACGACGAGGGCCAGGTCCGCGCGGTGGAAGACCGCTGCCCGCACCGCGGCGCGCGGCTGTCGCTGGGCTGGAACCTCGGCGACCGGGTGGCCTGCTGGTACCACGGCGTGGAGGTGGACGGCCAGGGCAAGGTGGTCGATGTGCCGGCCATGCAGAACTGCGTGCTCACCGGGCGGACCTGCCTGAAGTCCTACCCCGTGGTGGAAGCCCACGGCGCGATCTTCCTCTGGTTCGGCGATGGCAGCCTGGACGCGCCAGCCCCGTTCGAACTGCCCGAAGAGATGACCGCCGAGGACTACTCCGGCTTCCTCTGCATGCAGAACTGGAAGTGCAACCACCGTTACGCGATCGACAACGTCATGGACCCCATGCACGGCACCTACCTGCACTCGCAGTCCCATTCCATGGCCGAGGGCGACCGGCAGGCCGAAATGACGGTGCGGCCGACGGCCACCGGCCTGATCGTCGAAAAGGTGGGCCAGCGCGGCGTGAACTTCGACTGGGTCGAGTTCGGCGAGTCGGGCCTGATGTGGATGCGCCTGGCCGTGCCGTACAGCAAGCAGCATGGAGGTGGCCAGTTCATCATCGTGGGCTTCGTCACCCCGGTCGACGAGACCCATTGCCAGGTCTATTTCTGGCGCATCCGCAAGGCCTCCGGGTTCGACCGGCACGTCTGGCGCTTCCTCTACCGCAACCGGCTCGAAGGCCTGCACTGGGACGTGCTCGAGCAGGACCGCAAGGTGATCGAGAACCTGACCCGGTCCGCCCGCTCGCAGGAAACGCTGTACCAGCACGACGTCGGCATCGTCCGGGTCCGCCGCCTGATGGAAAAGCGCGCCCAGGAACAGGTCGCGCAGCGCCTCGCCAGCGTGGCCTGACCCGCTCCTCCTCTTCCGTTCCCCCTCTGTCCGGGGACCCGTCGGGTCCCCCGGGCATCCCTTCGCCCAAAAAATGGAGTCCCCATGAAAAAGCCCCCCTTTCTTGCCGGTTTGAGCGCGTGTGCCTGCCTGTTGGCGAGCGGCGCCGTGAGCGCGCAGAGCACGGTGTCGATCTACGGCGTCATTGACGCCTCGGTGGAACACGTCACGAAAGCGACCCCCAGCGGTGGCGGCCTGACCCGCGTGCCATCCCTGACCGGCAGCGCGCCCAGCCGCCTCGGCTTTCGCGGCACCGAAGACCTGGGCCAGGGACTCAAGACGGTCTTCACGCTGGAAACAGGGTTCTCGCCCGACACCGGCGTGGCCAACCAGGGCGGCCGCGCCTTCGGGCGCCAGGCCTTCGTCGGGCTCTCGGGCCCATGGGGCACGGTGTCCCTGGGCCGGCAATACACCATGCTGTTCTATTCCATCCTGGAGTCGGACATCCTCGGCCCCAACCTCTACAGCTCGGGCTCGCTGGACAGCTACATCCCCAACGCCCGCGCGGACAACGCCATCACCTACCGCGGCACCTTCTCCGGCCTCACGCTGGGTGCCAGCTACAGCCTGGGCCGGGACGCGGTGAACGCAGGCCCCAGCCCGGCCGGCACCAACTGCGCCGGCGAAAACCCGAACGACAGCAAGGCCTGCCGGGAATGGTCGGCCCTGGTGAAGTACGACACCGCCACCTGGGGCACCGCGCTCGCGGTGGACGAGCTGCGCGGCGGCACCGGCGCCTTCGCCGGCCTCAACTCCAGCGCCATGACGGACCGGCGCACCTCCGCCAACGGTTACGTCAAACTGGGTGGCCTCAAGCTCGCCGGGGGCCTGGTCCGCCGCGCCAACGGCGCCAGCGCCACCCAAGGCAAAAGCGATCTGTGGTACCTCGGCGCGGCGTACCAGGTCACGCCGGCCTTGCTCGTGGACGGCGAGGTCTTCAGCCTGCGTTACAAGGACTCGGTGAACCGGGCCACCCTCGCCGCCGTGCGCGCCACCTACAGCTTCTCACGGCGCACGGCGGTCTATGCAACGGCCGGGCACATCCAGAACAAGGGCACGCTGGCACTGTCGGTCAGTGGCGGGCAGCCGGGCGGCGCGCCGGTGCCCGGTGGCTCACAAAGTGGTGTGGCGTTCGGCGTGCGGCACAGCTTCTGAGCAGGCACACCTTCGCCAACCAGTGCGCGCGCTTCAGTGCGCGTGCGCGCCCACCAGCGGAAAGTCGTACTGCGCATCCACCACGCGCGCGGCCATGGTGGGCAGCATGCGGTCGATGAACACCTCACCCACCCAGCGTCGCAGGGCCGGGTTGCTCATGGGGCCGGCGGCCTGCAGCGTCATGCTGCTGAAGGTGTTGATGCCGTCTTCCATGAGCAGGCCCATGGGCACCGGCGGCAGTTTTTCGGTGGACGCGGCGCTGGTGGACTGCTGCCAGGCGCTGAGGAAACGGTCGAAGCTGCCGACGGTGCCTTTGCGCCAGACATCGGCGATGTAAAAGATCCAGGCGCCCTGGTCTTCCACCACGAAGCCCCAGGAAAACTCGTGGATGCCGTCGGGCGCCTGCGCGAACACGCCGATCTCCTGCACGTCTTCGCGTGCCTTGTACTCGGCGAACAGCGGGCCGGGGCCTGAGAGTTCGCCACGCACGAAACGCTCCAGCATGCCGGGGTCCGAGCTGAACAGGGGCAAGGGATCGGACCACGAACGCTTGGCGCGGTGGATGAGGCGCGAGGTGGCATCGGCGCTCTTCTGCGCCTGGATGCAGCGGTCCATGAAGGTCTTGCGGCCGTCGGGCGTGGAGATCAGGTCCACGGTCTCGGTGAAGGCGGCGTCGTTCTTGAGGTAACCGTCCTCGCGCAGGCGCAGCACGATGTCGAGCATGGAGCTTCGCGTGATGTGTTCGATCATGTAGGCCATGTCGCCACCCTCGAAGTCGGCCATCGACCGCTGCACCCAGGCCATGGTCTCCTCGTGGGAGAGCCCCTGGGGTGCCTTGGGCATGTCGTTGAACAGGGCGCGAAGCACCCTCACCGTATCCAGATCGCTGGCCATTCATCCTCCGTCGTTGGCATCACGGCCGGCCCGGGGAGATAAGGCCTGGACCGGCCTGACAGTCAGGATAGGCGTTTTTGGCCTTTTGCCTGACAGGGGGCCGGTGGCGAGCGTGACTTTTGCAGTCGATGGCGCGGTTTTCCGCGCAACGGTTCAGGCCTGGCGCGCCGCCCGTTGCGTGCCCACCACCACCAGGGCCACCAGCATCATGAGCACGCCAGCCAGCTGGCTGGGGCTCAGGGCCCGGCCGTACACGGCCCATTCCACCGCCACGGCCGAGGCCGGGTAGACGAACTGCAGCACGGCCACGCGCCCGGCGCTGAGGCGCGCCACGCCGGCGTACAGCACCACGTAGGCCAGGCCGGTGTGGATGGCGCCCAGCCCCGCGAGCCAGGCCCAGGCCGGCCCCGCCGGCGGCCAGCCGTGCACGAAGGGCCACCACACCAGCACCACCGCGCCCACGGCGCACTGCCACCAGGCCAGGGCCAGTGGCGTGACGCCGCGCGCCCGGTTGGCGATCAGCGTGAGGGCGGCATAGCCCACCGAGTTGAGCAGCGCCAGGCCGATGCCCCAGAGGTAGCTGGACGACCAGCCCGCGCCCGTGAGCGCGCCGTCGACCCAGCCCGAGGCCAGCGCCAGGCCGATCAGGCAGGCGAAGGTGGCGATGCCTTGCGCGCGCGTGATGCGCTCCTTCCACCACAAGGCCCCGAACGCCATCACCAGAAAGGGCTGCACGTGCACTACCACGGTGGCCACGCCGATGGAGGTGCGCTCGATGGCCTCGAAGAACAGGATCCAGTTGACCACCGCGAGCACGCCCGCGCTCACTGCCGCCAGGCGCGCTGCACCGCTGAGCCTGAGTTCCCGCCAGCGCCGGGTGACGGCGAACCAGGCGGTGAGCGTGAGCAGACCGAAGGCGCAGCGGAACCACACCGCCGTGAGCGGGCTCTGGCCGGCCTCTTCGAGAAAGATGCCCAGCGTGCCGAGCATGAGGCCGCCCGCCACCATGAGCCACATGCCCGAGCGTTCGCGCGCGGCGGCGTGAGGGTGGGCGCCGAGGGACGTGGACAGGGAAGCCGTGGAGTTCATGCGCCGATGGTCGGCGGGCATGCCCCATCTGTACAGCGGATAAATAGAATCCAATGCATTCGACAATCGAATATTTGAGCCAACCGCCATGACCCACACCGACCTGCAACTGGACTGGCTGCGCGCCTTCGTGGCCGTGGTGGACGGCGGATCGCTTTCGGCCGCCGCGCCGCTGGTGCACCGCTCCCAGCCGGCGGTGAGCATGCAGATCCGCAAGCTGGAAGACGCGGTGGGCCGCGCCGTGCTGCTGCGCGGCCCGCGCCACCTCGAACTCACGCCCACCGGCACCGAGTTGCTGGGTTACGCGCGGCGCATGCTGGCCCTGCACGCCGAAACGCTGGAGGCCCTGCATGGGCCGGTGCTCAGCGGCCGCGTGCGCCTGGGCGTGCCCGACGACTACGCCGTGAGCTACCTCTCACCCGTGCTGCGCAGCTACGCCGCGCGGCACGCGGGCGTGGAAATCGAGCTGGACTGCGAACAGTCCACCTCGCTCATTCCCAAGGTGCAGCGCGGCGAGATCGATCTGGCGCTGATTTCGCGCGACAAGTCCACGCGCGGCACGCTGCTGTTCCAGGAACCGCTGGTGTGGGTGGGCGCGCCGCAGTTCGAGGTGTGGCGCCGCGACCCCCTGCCGATCGCGGTCTACGAAGCCACCAGCCAGGCGAGGCGCGCGGTGATCGCCGCGCTCCACGCGCAACGGCGCGCCTACCGCGTGGTCTACAACAGCTCCAGCCTGGCCGGTCAGCTCGCGGCGGTGGAAAGTGGGCTCGCCCTGGCGGTGCTCACGCGCTGCAGCGCGCCGGCCCACCTGGCCATCCTGGGCGAAAAACAGGGCCTGCCGGCCCTGGACTTCATGGACGTGGCGCTCTACCGCAGCCAGGCCTCGCGCCACCTGCCCGCGGTGGACGCGCTGTTCGAGCAGATGGTGCAGACGCTCAGTGCGAAGGCACCAAGAAGTCCTGGCTGATGCGCCCACCCAGCTCGTTCACGCGGTCCAGGAACTGCGTGAGGAAGGCGTGCAGGCCGGTGGAGAGGATCTCGTCGATGCGGGCGTACTGCAGGTCGGCCTTGAGCTTGCCCGCGCGGCGCAAGGTTTCGCCGCTGTGGTCGTTGGACACCACGCTGAGGTTGTTCACCACCTCGTTGAGGCTGGCGGCCAGGCTGCGTGGCATGTCGGCGCGCAGGATCAGCAGCTCGGCCACGCGCTCGGGCGTGATCACATCGCGGTACACCTTGCGGTAGACCTCGAAGCCGCTCACGCTGCGCAGGATGGCGCTCCAGTGGTAGAAGTCGTACTCCTGATCGAGCTCGCTGGCGGCGCCGAAGAAGTCGCTGTGCACCGCGTGGAACTTCACGTCCAGCAGGCGGGCGGTGTTGTCCGCGCGCTCCAGGAAGGTGCCCATGCGGTAGAAGTGGAAGGCCTCGTCCTGCAGCATGGTGCCGATGGCCACACCGCGCGAGAGGTGCGAGCGGAACTTGACCCACTCGAAGAATTCACCCGGGTCGCGCTCGAAGTTCTTGCCCTTGAGCATGCGCGTGAGTTCCAGCCAGGTCTGGTTCTGCGTTTCCCAGAATTCGGTGGTGAGGGCTCCGCGCACGGCCCGCGCGTTCTCGCGCGCGGCCTTCAGACAGGTGTAGATGCTCGACGGGTTGGACTCGTCGCGCACCATGAAGTCGAGCACGTTGCGTGGCGTGATTTCCTTGCCGTACTTCTGCGTGTAGGGGTGCAGCAGCTCGCTGATGGCGAGCAGCCCTTCCCAGCCCACCTGCGCCACGGCGGCGGACTGCGGCAGCAGCGAGGTCTGGTAGTTCACGTCCAGCATGCGGGCGGTGTTCTCCGCGCGCTCGGTGTAGCGGGACATCCAGAAAAGGTGGTCGGCGGTGCGCGAAAGCATGGTGTGTCCCTCAGTCTTCAAGAATCCAGGTGTCCTTGGTGCCGCCGCCCTGCGAGGAGTTGACGACCAGCGAGCCCTCCTTGAGCGCCACGCGGGTGAGGCCGCCGGGCACCATCTGCACTTCCTTGCCGCTGAGCACGAAGGGGCGCAGGTCGATGTGGCGCGGCGCCACACCGCTCTGCACATAGGTGGGGCAAGTGGAGAGCGAGAGCGTGGGCTGCGCGATGTAGCCGCCCGGGTTGGCAGCCACGGCCTTGCGGAAGTCCTCGATCTCGGCCTTGGTCGAGGCCGGCCCGACCAGCATGCCGTAGCCGCCCGCGCCGTGCACCTCTTTCACCACGAGGTCCTTCATGTTGGCCATCATGTACTTGAGGTCCTCGGGCTCGCGCCCCATGAAGGTGGGCACGTTGTTGAGGATGGGTTTCTGCCCGAGGTAGAACTCGATCATCTTGGGCACGTAGGGATAGATGGACTTGTCGTCCGCCACGCCGGTGCCCACGGCGTTGCAGATGGCGACGTTGCCGCTGCGGTACACGCCCAGCAGGCCTTCGCAGCCCAGCGTGGAGGTGGGGCGGAACACCGAGGGGTCGAGGAAGTCGTCGTCCACGCGGCGGTAGATCACGTCCACGCGCTTGGGGCCGCGCGTGGTGCGCATGTAGACGAAGTTGTCCTTGACGAACAGGTCCTGCCCCTCGACCAGCTCGATGCCCATCTGCTGCGCGAGGAAGGCGTGCTCGAAGTACGCGCTGTTGTACATGCCGGGGGTGAGCACCACCACCGTGGGCTCGGCCGTGGTGGCCGGGCTGCTGGCGCGCAGGGTTTCCAGCAGCAGGTCGGGGTAATGGGCGACCGGGGCCACGCGGTTCTCGCCGAAGAGTTCGGGGAACAGCCGCATCATCATCTTGCGGTCTTCGAGCATGTAGCTCACGCCGCTGGGCACGCGCAGGTTGTCTTCGAGCACGTAGTACTCGCCCACGCCCTCGGCATTCGGGGCGCGCACGATGTCGATGCCCGAGATGTGCGAGTAGATCTGGTGCGGCACGTCCACGCCCATCATCTCGGGGCGGAACTGAGCGTTCTGGAAGATCTGGTCGGCCGGCACGATGCCGGCCTTGATGATTTCCTGGCCGTGGTAAACGTCGTGGATGAAGCGGTTGAGCGCGGTCACGCGCTGCACCAGGCCCTCCTCCATGCTGCGCCATTCGTGGGCGGGAATGATGCGCGGGATGAGGTCGAAGGGGATGAGGCGCTCGGTGCCGGAGCCGTCCTCGTCCTTGGCGCCGTACACCGCGAAGGTGATGCCCACGCGGCGGAAGATCATTTCGGCCTCTTCGCGCCGGGCCGCCATCACGTCTTCAGGCTGTTGGGCCAGCCAGCGCGCGTAGTTCTGATAGTGGGCCCGGACCTCGCTGGGCGAGGCGTTCATTTCGTCAAACATCGGTCTGCTCATGGGCTTTTTCTCCTGAGCACAGCATAGCAAGGACTGGGCCAGGTTTTGGCCGCCTCGCCGCCCCGCCGCGCGAAATCCCCTCAGTGTCTTCCCGGAGCCGGCGCAAGACCCCAACCCTTCCCGCCGGTGCCGGCGGGGTGCTTGCGCGCCCGCCGACGATCCTGTATTGTACGGACCATAAATTCAATTGTTCGTTCAATTAACTCGGTCTGTACGGACCATTACCTGGAGACGATAAGCATGAGTGGGTTCATCAAGAAGGCCGTTCTGGGTCTGGGCATCGCCGCCCTGGCCGCTGCCAGCCACGCGCAGGAAACGCTGAAGATCGGTGTGCTGGGCGGCATGACCGGCCCGGGCGCGCCGTGGGGCCTGGCCATCGACGGCGGTGTGCGCGTGGCCACCGAGGAGATCAACGCCAGCGGCGGCCTGAAGGTGGCGGGCAAGACCTACAAGGTGGAGATCGTGTCCTACGACGACCACTACAAGGCGGCCGACGCCGTGACGGCGGTGAACCGCCTGATCGACCAGGACAAGGTGCAGTTCATCATCGGCCCGATCGGCTCGGCCTCCCTGCTGGCGATCAAGCCGATCACCGAAAAGAGCAAGGTGGTGCTGCTCTCCAACACCTACACCACCGAGGCCCTGAACGCCGAGACGCGCTACATGTTCCGCGTGCTGCCCACCACCAACGAATACGACGCGCAGCTGATCGGCTGGCTCAAGCAGAACCGCCCCGCGATCAAGCGCGTGGCCGTGATCTCGCCCAACGACGCCACTGGCTGGAGCACGCAGAAGGGCAAGAAGAAGGCCTATGAAGCCGCGGGCTACGAGATCGCCGACGCCAAGTTCTTCGAGCGCTCGCAGAACGACTTCCGCACCATCCTGGCGGGCATCCTGGCCAAGCGCGTCGACCTGATCGAGCTCGACGTGGTGCCGCCGGCCCAGGCCGGCCTGGTCATCCGCCAGGCCCGCGAAATGGGCTACAAGGGCCCGTTCACCAAGTTCGGCGGCAACAACGTGGCCGAAACCGTGAAGTCCGCTGGTGCGGACAACGCCGAAGGCACCCTGGTGTATTTCTCGGCCGATCCGGCCAGCGACGCCTACGCCAAGCTGAGCAAGGCCTACGCGAAGTACCACCCCAACGCCATGGACGACTTCGCCTTCTACTTCTACGACGCGGCCAAGCTGCTGTTCGGCGCGATCCAGAAGGCGGGCACCACCACCGACACCGACGCCGTGGTGAAGGCCATCGAAGCCACCAAGTCGTACGACGGCATCCAGGGCAAGATCGTCTGGGGTGGCAAGGACACCTACGGCATCGACCACCAGATCGCCACGCCAGCCTACCTGGGCGTGATCGAAAACGGCAAGGGCAAGGTCGTCACCAAGTTCGACGCCCGCTGAGCCCGCGCGCCCCGCACAACCGCCCCCGCGGGGCGCCGCCGCCGGGGCGCGAGCCCCTCCTTCTTCCCTGCTGAACGCGCCCGCCTGCGGCGCCAGCCGCGGGCCTCGAGCCCGCTCTTCTCATGCAAATCGCGATACAGATATCCATCATTGCGCTGATGTCGGCGTTCGTCTACGCGCTCATCGCGCTGGGCTTCACGCTGGTGTTCGGCATCATGCGCGTCGTGAACTTCGCCCACGGCGAGTTCTACATGCTCGGCGCCTACGCCATGTACGTGCTCTACGGCCTGCTCGGCTGGCCGTACGGCTCGGCGCTGATCGCCGGCGCCCTGCTCGTCGGCCTGGCCGGTTTCGTGCTGGAGCGCGTGCTGTTCCGGCGTTTCACCGGCGACGAGATGGGCGGCATGATCATGTCGCTCGCCCTGGCCATCACGCTGCAGGCGGCGATTTCGCTGGTGTTCACGGTCGACGACCTGTCGGTCGCGCGCCCGGTGGAAGGCGCGCTGCAGATCGGCTCGGTGTTTCTCGCGCTGGACCAGCTGTACGTGGTGGGCGTCACCCTGCTCGCCCTGGCCGCGTTCTACGTGCTGATCGAGAAGACGCGGGTGGGCATCACCATCCGCGCCGTGGCGCAGGACAGCGAGGTCGCGCGCCTGCAGGGCGTGCGCTCCTGGCGCATGACGGCGCTCACCTTCGCGCTCAGCTGCCTGCTGGCGGGCCTGGCGGGCGCCCTCATGGCACCGGTCTACACCATCCACCCGCACATGGGTGAACTCGTGGTGGTGAAGGCCTTCATCATCGTCGTGCTCGGCGGCCTGGGCAGTCTGCCCGGTGCCGTCATCGCGGCGCTGATCCTGAGCTTCACCGAGGCGATCGCCTCCACCTTCTACAACTCGACCGTCGCCACGATGCTCTCGTTCCTCATCGTCATGGCGGTGTTGACCGTGCGCCCGGCCGGCCTGATGGGGAGATCCCGATGAGAAACGACCTCACCCTGGTGCGCCGCCCCGTGGGCGTGCGCGTGGCCGAACTGCTGGTGGCCGCCGCCTTGCTGGCCTGGCCGCTGGCGCTGGGCGAATCGCGCTTCGCGCTGCACGTCGGCGTCATGGTGGCGCTGTACGCCACGCTGGCCATGAGCATGAACCTGATGCTGCGCATCGGGCAACTCTCGCTCGCGCACGGCGCGCTGTTCGGCATCGGCGCCTACGTGTCGGCCATCCTCACCCGCGACGCCGGCCTGGGCTTCGTCACCGCCTTCGTGCTGGCGGGCCTGGCCTCGGCGCTGATCGCCCTGGTGACCGCGCCGCTCTTCATGCGCATCAAGGGCGTGCACTTCGCCTTGTTGACCTTTGCCTTCGGCGAGGTGGTGGTGCTGTGCTTCGTCGAGTTCGTGGACATCTTCGGTGGCAACAACGGCTTCGGCCAGATCCCGCCGGCCCAGCTGCTCGGCCACACGCTGGACCGCTACGGCAGCTACCTGCTGGCCACCACGCTGGCCCTGGCGAGCTACTTCTCGCTGCAGGCCATGTACCGGCGCGAGCTCGGCGTGATCACCGCCTCGCTGCACCAGGACGAAGCCCTGGTCACCGCCAGCGGCTTCGAGGCGCTGCGCTTTCGCATCGCCGTGTTCGTGCTCAGCGCGGCCATGGCCGGCTGGGCCGGCAGCCTGTTCGCGCACTACCAGGGCTACATCTCGCCCGACTCGTTCGGCTTCTGGACCGCCGTGAACGCGGTGATCATCAACGTGCTCGGCGGCGTGGGCGCCCTCGCGGGCGTGGTGGTGGGCGGCTTCCTGCTGATCCCGCTGCCCGAGCTGCTGCGCGACCTGCAGCAGTACCAGCGCTTCATCTACGGCATCGTGCTGATGGCCCTGCTGTGCTTCATGCCCAAAGGCCTGGCGGGCCTGTGGGCCACATGGATCGGGCGCCTGCGCGCCGGAAAGGCCCAGCCATGAGCGCGGTGCTTCAAGTCAGGAACCTGTCGCGCGCCTTCGGCGGCATCCGCGCGGTGGACGGCGTGTCGTTCGAGGCCGGCGGGGACGGCATCACCGGGCTGATCGGCCCCAACGGCGCGGGCAAGACCACGATGTTCAACCTCATCACCGGCACCACGCGCGCCAGCGCGGGCGAGGTGGTGTTCCGGGGCGAGCACATCGAGCGCCTGTCCGCCCCCGCCATCGCGCGCAAGGGCCTGGGCCGCACGTTCCAGATGACCCACGTGTTTCCGGGTCTGAGCGTGCTGGACAACCTGTACCGCGCGGCGCTGTTTCGCCAACTGCCCTCGCCCTGGTCGCTGGTGCGACCGGCCACGGTGCGCCAGGGGCGGCGCCAGGCGCTGGCGCAGGCCGAACAGGCCCTGACCATGATCGGCATGGAAAGCCTCGCCGGCGACGACGCCGGCGCGCTCGCCTACGGCCAGCAGAAGATCCTGGGCGTGGGCATGGCGCTGACCACGCAGCCCTCGATGCTGCTGATGGACGAGCCGGCGGCCGGCCTCAACGCGGTGGAAACCGATGCCATGAGCGCGCTGATCGAGCGCGTGCACCACAGCGCGGGCGTGTCCATCGTGCTGGTGGAGCACGACATGAACATGGTGATGCGCCTGTGCTCCCACCTGGTCGTGCTGGTCAACGGCCGCCTGCTGGCCAGCGGCCCGGCGGCCACCGTGCGCGACAACCCGCAAGTCATTGACGCCTACCTGGGCGCGGATCTCGAAAATGCTTGAAGCCAGAAACATCTCCGTCGCCTACGGGCCGATCGCGGCCCTGCGCGACGTGTCGTTCTCCGTGCGCCCCGGCAGCGTGTGCGCCATCGTCGGCGCCAACGGCGCGGGCAAGTCCACCCTGATGAAGGCGCTGTGCGGCCTGGTGCCGCTGCAGGCCGGCAGCTTCCACCTGGACGGCCAGGACATCACCGCGCTGCCCACCGACCAGCGCATCGCGAAGGGCCTGGCGCTCTCGCCCGAGGGCCGGCGCCTGTTCCCCGAGCTGAGCACCTACGAGAACCTGCTGATGGGCGCCTACCTGCGGCGCGACCGGCAGGCGATCCGCGAGGACATTCAAAAGGTCTACGGCTACTTTCCCCGCCTGGCCGAGCGGCAGCACAGCCAGGGCCGGCACCTCTCGGGCGGCGAGCAGCAGATGTGCGCCATCGGCCGCGCGCTGATGTCGCGCCCGCGCCTGCTGCTGCTGGACGAGCCTTCGCTCGGCCTGGCGCCCAACGTCACGCTCGAAGTCGCCCGCGCGATCCGCCGCATCAGCCAGGACGGCACCACCATCGTGCTGGTGGAGCAGAACGCCCGCCTGGCGCTCAAGCTCTCGCAGCATGCGCTGGTGCTGGAGACCGGCCGGCTGGTGCTCGACGGCCCGAGCGACGAGATCATGAACAACCCCCACGTCACCGCCGCCTACCTCGGTGGCCACGCCCCCGCCTGATTGCCCCATGCCCAACATCTACCAAACGGCCATGTTCCATGCGCTGCGCAGCCCGCGCAGCACGGCGCTGTCGGACAGCCACACGGCCATGGACTTCGCCGCCCTCTGTGCCCGCGCCCGGGCGCTGACCGCCCACCTGCAAGGCCTGGGCGTGCGCCGGGGCGACCGCGTCGCCGTGCTCATGCACAACGCCATCGACTACCTCGCGCTGATGCACGCCACCGCCGTGGGCGGCTTCAGCCTGGTGCCGGTGAACACGCGCTACAGCGCCGCCGAGCTGGCGTTTCTCATCAGCGACTGCACGCCCCGCGTGTTGGTGCACGACGCGGAGTTCTCGCCCCTCGTCGCGGAGCTGCCGCGGCACCTCGCGCCGGACCAGCTGCCGGTCTGCCTCGACCACCTGGCCAGCGACCTGGCCGACGTGCCGGCCACCGCCGACCCGGTGGCCTGGCGCACCGGCTGCGTCGAGGACGGCGACGTCGCGATCATCATGTACACCTCGGGCACCACCTCCACGCCCAAGGGCGCGATGCTGACCCATGGCAACTTGGTGTGGAACGCGATGAACTACATCATGGAACTCGGCATCGACGCGCAGTCGCGCTCGCTCATGGCCACGCCGCTGTTCCACATCGGCGGCTTCGGCGTCATCAACGGCCCCATCCTGTACGCCGGCGGCAGCCTGCACCTGGTGCCGCGCTTCGATGCGCAAAGCGTGGTGGAGGCCTTGCAGCAGAACCTGCCCACGCACGTGTTCCTGCTCTCGGCGATGTGGGTCGGCCTGACCGACCACCCGGGCTTCGCGCAGCTGCGCCTGCCCTCGGTGCGCTACGTGCAGACTGCCGCGGCGCCGCTGGGCGAATGGCGCCAGGAGCTGATCCGCCAGGTGTTTCCCAACGCCGAGTTCGGCTGGGGCTTCGGCATGACGGAGAGCTGCGTCACCACCATCAAGAACCGCTACACGCACGAGATCCTGGACCACCCGGGCTCCATCGGCTACCTCTGGCGCCACGTGGCGCACCGCCTGGTGGACGAGACCGGCCAGGTGCTGGCGGACCAGCGCGGCCCCGGCGAGCTGCAGGTGAAGGGGCCCACCGTCTTCAAGGGCTACTGGAACCAGCCCGAGCTGACCGCCGCCACGCTGGACGCCGACGGCTGGCTGCACACCGGCGACCTCTTCCGCTTCGACGACGAAGGCTTCGCCTACTTCATGGGCCGCAGCAAGGACATGATCAAGACCGGGGGCGAGAACGTGGCGGCGCAGGAAGTGGAGAATTGCCTGGTCGGCCACCCCGATGTGCGCGAGGCCGCCGCCTTCGGCGTGCCGCACGAACGCTGGGGCGAAGAACTGGTGGCCGCCGTGGTGCCGATCGAAGGTCGCCAGCCGGACACCGAGGCGCTGCGCACGCACTGCCGCGAAAGCCTTTCGGGCTTCAAGGTGCCCAAGCGGATTTTTCTGGTGGACAGCCTGCCGCACTCCTCGTCCGGCAAGGTCCAGAAGTTCAAGTTGAGACAAGGATTCGACGCATGACAACGGCCCCTTCCAGCCTGTTGGACGAAGGCTACCTACCGGCCCTGGCCCGGCGCGCGCAGGCGGACGGTTTCGTCGCGCGCCACCGCACGCTGGCCCATCTGAGAATCGGTTTTCGCCACAGCGAGACGGGCCAGCGCGCCTGGATCGCGGTGACGCCGGACACCATCGAAGCGGGCCAGGCCGGCGAGGCGCCCTTCACTTTCGTGGGCGACGAATCGGCCCTGCAGGCCCTGGCCAGCGGCTTCCCCTTCAACCGCCTGGTGCGCCAGCACCGCCTCAGCGTCGAAGGCGACCTGCGCGCCTGCGTGCAGAACTGGCTGCTGATCCACGCCGTCTTGCGCCTGTGCGCGCCCAGGAGCGAATGACATGCCCTACGTGACCACGGCCGACGGCCTGCGCGCCTACTACGACCACGCGGGCGACCCCACGGACGGGCGCACGCCCCTCGTGATGGTGCATGGCGCCAGCCAGGACAGCCTGTCCTGGCAGCACAACCTCGACTTCTTCGGCCAGCACTACGCGGTGTACGCGCTGGACCTGCCGGGCCACGGCAAGAGCGGCATGCCCGCCGGCGGCCCGCACACCGACAGCCCGAGCAACGCGCGCCATGTGCTGCAGGTGATCGACGCACTCGGCCTGGACCGCCCGGTGCTCATGGGCCATTCCATGGGCGGCGGTGTCGTGGCCGCTGCCGCGGCGCTGGCGCCGCAGCGCGTGCGCGGCCTCGTGTTCGTCGACGGCGCCTCGGTCAACGTGGTCAAGAGCTCCGGCTACAACCCGGCCATCCTCGACATGGCGCGCATCAACCCGGGCGACTGGTTCGAGGTGAGCTTCCGCACCCTCATGGGCAGCGGCACCGACGCCGCGCGCGCCGAGGAGATCGTCATGGACGCGCGGCGCTGCATCCCCGAGGTGGCCTTCGCCGACATCCGCGCCTTTGGCGGTTTCCGCATGGAAACCCTGCTGGACCAGCTACAGTGCCCCTGCGTGATCGTTGAAGGTGCCGAAGACTGGTCCGTGCCCCCCGAATCCGCGCGGAATGTGCACGCCGCCCTGCAGGCGCGCGGCATTCCGACGGTGTACCTCGAGTGGCCCGGCGTGGGGCATTTCCCCCACAGCGAGCAGCCGGCCACCTTCAACGTCGAGACCCTTGCCGCCCTCCAACGTCTGGACCTCTGATGCCGGAAACCCCCAGCCCTCCCCGCCGCACCACGCTGCACAAGAGCCTCAGCGACGAGTTGCTGCGCATGATCAAGAACGGGGACTACCCGGTGGGCAGCAACCTGCCGACCGAGAACGAGCTGTGCGCGCGCTTCGGCGTCAGCCGGCACACCGTGCGCGAGGCCACGCGCCGCCTCTCCGACCTCGGCCTGGTGGTGCGCAAGCCGCGCACGGGCACCACCGTCGTGCGCCAGCACACCCAGCCGCAGTTCGGCCTGGCGCTGGAGAACACCGAGCAGCTCACCCAGTACCTGGAGACCACGGCGCTGAGCGTGCACCGCGTCACCACCGAGCTGAGCGCGCACCCCACCGAGCTGCGGCTCGAAGGCGTGCCGGCGGACTGGCTCAAGGTCTCCACCTTCCGCTGCGTGCCTGGCACCGACCGGCCGATCTCCTGGACCGACATCTACATCCGCCGGGAGTACCAGGCCGTGGTCGAGCACATCGGCCAGCAACCCGGCGGCGTGTACCCGCTGTTCGAACGCCTGTGCGACGAAACGGTGGAGACCATCGACATGGAGATCTCGGCCGCCACCTTCCCCGCCGCCATCGCCAAGCGCCTGGGCTACACCAAGAGCGATCCCGCCCTGCTGATGGTGCGGCGCTTTCGCAACCCGGCCGGCAAGCTGCTCGAAGTGGCGGTGAGCTACTACCCGCCGTTCGGCTTTCGCTACATGTCCCGCCTCACGCGTGTGCAGGGACGCCACCAGACCGCCCCATGATCCCCAAGGAGTCCGATTTGAAAACCACGTATGGCCAGAGTGTGACGGTGAACGTCGAAGGGCCGGTGGCCCTGGTGCGCTTCGACCGCGGCGTGAACCGCAACGCCATCAACCAGGACACGCTGCTGGCCCTCACCCAGGTCGCGCGCGACCTCGGCGACGCCCTGGACATCCAGGTGGTCGTGCTCACCGGTGCCGCCGACATCTTCTCGGCCGGCATCGACCTGAAGGACCCGGCCAAGTGGAACGAGGACGACCAGGCCCTGCTGCAGCGGCGCGACATGGCGCAGCGCGGCGCGCGCCTGTGCCGCGCATGGGAAAGCCTGCCGCAGCTCACCATCGCGGCCATCGAAGGCATGGTGGTGGGCGGCGCGGCCGCGCTCACCCTGGCGTGCGACTGGCGCGTGGCGTCCAGCCGGGCCGCGTTCTACCTGCCCGAAGTCAAGGTCGGCCTCAACATGGGCTGGGGCGCGATCCCGCGCCTGACCAGCCTGCTCGGCGCGGCGCGCGCCAAGCGCGCCATCCTGCTGGGCGAGAAGCTGGGCGCCGCGCAGGCGCTCGACTGGGGCCTGGTGGACGTGATCAGCGAGCCCGGCCGCGCGGTCGAAGATGCCCAGGCGCTGGCCCGCAAGACCGCCGAAACGCCGGCGGCCCTGCTGCGCATGACCAAGGAATCGGTCAATGCCTGCGCCACCGCGCTGCACCACCCGAGCATTTACATGGACGCCGACCAGGCCCTGGTCTGCCGCGACAGCCAGGAAGGCCGCAGCGCGCGCCAGCAGTTCGTGCAGGCCGGCTGAACAGGTTCAGGCCGTCAGGGCCACACCGCCGCGCAGGCGCGCGGTGACCTCCTCGCGCACGTTGAGAGGTGCATCCGCGAGCAAGGCCGGCCAGTCCGCCTGCGCGGCCTGCACCAGTGCCTTGCAGTGCCGCAACACCACCGACCTGCGCAGCAGGCCGGCGCTCTCCAGCAGCGATTCGAGCTGCGCCCAGGTGAACGCGCGCAGCCTGGCGTCGATGGCGCGGTTGATGCCGTAGTCCGCCGGCGGCATGCCGGCGAAGAAGGCGCTCACGCAGACCGGGTCGTACAAGGGCGCCAGTTGAGGCTCGATGCCATCGGGGTACAGCAGCGCCCAGTTCTTGAGGTGCGCGTCGGTGTTGCCCATGAGGATGAAAGCCAGGAAGCGGCCGAGGAATTCGCGCGTGTCGCGCGCGGGCTGCACCGAATACTGGTTGAGCAGGCGCAGCATCTGGCCGTAGTCCCGCTCGATGCCCCTGCCGTACTTCTGCCTCGGGGCATAGCCCATCACCTGCGCGAACTCTTCCATGTGCACGCGCAGGCCGTGCCGACGGTCGAAGCGCTCGACCGCCAGAATGTGCGGAAAATCGACCGGCTCGGGCAACTGCGCCTGATCCCGCGTGATGATGCTCGCGCGAGCGCAGTCCAGCCCCAGCGCGGCACACAGCCGGTAGCCGGTGTACTCGTTCTCGACGAGTTCGGGGTGGCGGGTGGTCGGCAGCTTCAGGATGTGGCTGCCCGCCACGCCATGCCGCTTGACGACGTAGCGCCGCCCCTCCTGCACCGCGGAGAACTTCGTCACCATCCCGGGCAGGGACGCGGCGTCCTCGACCGGCAGCTCGACAAAGCCCGGCTCCAGCACGTCGAGCCCCAGCGCCGCGTGCCAGTGGCGAACCACCTGCGGGATGTCTTCGTCGGCGGGCACGGGCTCGACTTCCAGCGCGCCCATCAGGTCGTGCCCGGCGGCGGCCAGCAGTTCGAATTCGTCCTCGGTGGTGCAGCCCCTTTGCGCGGCCAGGCGTTCGCGGTTGTGGCCTTCGGGCAAGAGGTTCTGGAAGAAGACCGGCCAGCGGCCGTCGTTGCGCACCAGGCGCTCGTCGCGCGTGGCGCTCAGGATCTGCCGGGTGGCCGCGTCGTCCACCCCACGCAGGCTCATGGACAGCGTGGGCCGGCGCGGGTCGTTCATGTACGGCTCGTCGAAGGACATGCGCAGGATGTCGCCGTACTGCGAGAGGTAGCCGATGGGCTGCTTCTCCCCCGCCGGCGTGTGCAGGGACAGGCGCAGGTAACGGATGAAGGTGCTCACGGCCGGCCCCTTTCAGGCCGGTGTGTCCAGCAGGTCCACCAGCGACTTCGGCGCACCCGCCCCCGCGGGCTGCCCGAGCACGCGCCCACCCGAGCGCAGGAAGCCCTCCACCTCGGCGCGCAGCGCGCGCGGCACCAGCATCAGCTCCATACCCATGGCGCGGGCCAGTTCCTGCAGCGTGGACAGCCTGGGATCCATGCCCGCCTCGATGCGCGACACGGTCATGCGGCTGACGCCGGCGCGCTGCGCCAGTTCCTCTTGCGTCAGCGATGCGGCCTTGCGTGCGCCCTCAACGTCTTGAACGATGCTCGTCATGTTGAGCTTTCTGATGATTTTGATAAGTCAATTTATCATTTTTCGCTCGACTCAGCAAACCAATTTGATCGTTTAATTGATCATTTTAATTATTATGATCATTATATTGATCATTTTCCTGCTTGCCAAGATGGTGCCAGTACCGGCGACCGACCTCGCGCTGGCACACCACGCGGTCGGGCTCGGCGCTGCGCCAGGTCGCCGCGCCACACCCGGGTGAGTTCACCCAGGGAATGCCGCGCTGGGCATAGCGCTCCAGCACCACCGGCGCGGGGTGGTTGAAGCGGTTGCGGTAGCCCGACTGCACCATCACCAGGCTCGGGCGCAGGGTGTTGAGCAGCACCGGGCTGCTGGAGGTCTGGCTGCCGTGGTGGGGCGCGAGCATCACGGTCGCGCGTTGCTCGGGCCGCGCGAGCGCCAGGCGCACCTCGTGCGCGGCATCGATGTCGCCGCCCAGCCAGGCGCTCTGCGCACCGTTGGACACGAGCAGCACGCAGGACATGGCGTTGCTGGAGAGCCGCCCCCGGCCGGTCTCGTCGTAGTCATCGGGTTGCGGGTGCAGCACCTCGAAATCCACCCCATCCCACCGCCAGCGCTGGCCCGCCACGCAGCGGCGCGCGGCGTCGCTGTCGTAGGACGAGAGCCAGCGCGCCTGCGGCTGCGCCGCCTGCACCGAGGGCGCGCCGCCGGAATGGTCGCTGTCGCTGTGGCTGACCACGACCGTGTCGAGCCGCTCGCCAAGCGCGCGCAACAGCGGCAACACCACACGGTCGCCGGCGTCGGCGGCGTCGGGCTGCGGCCCATAGCGCGGGCCGGTGTCGTAGAGCAGGCTGTGGCCGGCGGTGCGCAGCAGCACCGCGCTGCCCTGCCCCACGTCCAGCGCGATCAATTCGAACTGGCCCGGCGCTGGGCGCGGTGGCGCGTAGAGCAAGGCCGGCCAAAGCAGCATCAGGCCTGAGAGCCGCACCACCCAGGGCAGGCGCAACACGAGCAACACACCGCCCAGCACCGCCGCCAGGGCCAGCGGCCACGGCGCCACGGGCCGGAACAGGGCTGCGCCCGGCCACTGGGCCAGCCACTGCAAGGCGAGCGACAAGGCCTGCACCGCCCAGGCGGCCCCATCCCACAAGGGCGGCGCGAACACACCGAGCAAGGCCAGCGGCGTGACCAGCAGGGTCACCCAGGGAATAGCGGCGAGGTTGGCCACCAGCCCCACCACCGAGAACTGGCCGAACAGCAGCAGGGTGAGCGGCGCGAGCGCCACCGTCACCACGCCCTGCTCGCGCAGCAAGGCCAGGAAGGCCCGCGCCGCCCTCTGCGGCCAGGAGCCCTCGGGCGCGGGCGCGGGCGAGCGCCGGCCCGGGTCGGTGGCGAACAGGATGCCCACCGCCACGAAGCTGAGCCAGAAGCCGGCCTGCATCAAGGCCCAGGGGTCGAGCAGCAGCACCACCGCCATGGCCAGCAGCCACACATGCGGCCAGGGCCACTGCCGCACCGACAGGCGCAGACCGACCACCACGGCCAGCATGAGCACGGTGCGCTGCGCCGGCACGCCCCAGCCCGAGAACAGCGCGTACGCCGTGGCCAGCGCCACGCCACCCAGGCCCGCCGCCCAGGGCGTGGGCAGCGCCAGCAAGGCCTTGGGCCAGCGCAGCGCCAGGCGCCGCCAGAGCGCGCCCACCAGCGCCGTGGCCAGCCAGGCGAACAGCGTCACGTGCAATCCGATAAAAGTTACTTTAGTTATTTCATCTGGTGGTATCCGCGGATGGAACTACCAGCGATCCGGATGTCCACGTAAAATGAAAAATGGGTCGAGTGCAACCTCGACCCATTGGGTGGTTTAGTCTCTCCTGATGGTCATTTACATCACCAGTCCTTTCCACTTGATCAGGCTCACGAGTTGAGCTGTCCTCCACGGACGTTGTTGCAACGAAGGGCTGGGCGGTAGCACGCTCAGTCCTTCACCCATCTTGATCATTCTTGCGCCAGCGTTTGGATGAACGCGCACAGTCGTTGAGCCTCAGCCTTCGTCATGTCCCGTGGGATGACGACCTGCGCCAAGTAGTCCGACCGCAAAGGGAACGGCATAACGAGGTTGGCCTCCGTTGCCAAGTAGAGCGGCTTCGGTTGGGGCGGCTGCGTGGGCGACACATCGATGATCACCGCGTCGCTCACCGCCGAGTTCGTGCGTTGCGCTGTCTTGTCGGCCTTCTCGGCCTTCTTCGCTGGTGTGGCCGTGATTGGTCGTGCGGGAGCTTTGTACTTCGTTGGATCAGCGACGTAACTCTGGTACTGATCAATCGCCTGCTTGACCCGCTTCTCGTACTGCAACAGGGAGGCTGGCGCAAGTTCGCCGGGGTGCAGGTTGTTGTAACGCCGGATGGCCGTCGATACATCAATTTTCCGCACGTCTTCATTGGCATCAACATCGCCCAGGATTTTGGTAACCGCAGCCTTCCAGCCGCCGCCGGTGTTAGGGTTGATCCAACCCTTCTCGGTGATCATCTCGACGAATTGGATCAGCCCGGCCTTGTTCAGTTGTTCCATGTTGACCTCGCTTATCTGGATGAATGGAATGGGCAAAATGATACTTTGAAAATGGATGGATGGCAAAACCATGTCTTTAGTAGGGCTATGAAACCGGGGAGAACCGACCCTCGCAGCGACTCGATGCATACCAGCAAAAGGCAATTTTGAACGGAGTGATCATGCTCATCGATACCGAAGTTCTGGCGCTGAGTGCCATCTTGGACAAGGCCTTTGAAGAGGCTGACGATGGTGACCCTGAGTTTCAGGACGTAGCGGTCAAAGACGTGAACCCGTTTGGCGACCACACACTGCTGATGGCCGTCTACGACCGGCTGGCGAAGAATGGCTTCATTGAGTGCAGCGGTCCAGCGGGCGACCCACTGGAAGACGATGACACGTTGACTGAGTACGTGCACATCACGCCATCTGGCATCGAAGCACTCAAGGCCGCAAAGGGCGTTCACTGATACGCCGAGGGCAAACTTAGCTAGCCCCTTTGGGCTTCTTGAGCTTGGCATCGCCGCGCCCTTGATGCTTTGAAAGTGGCTCGCGTACCGTGTAGAACACTTCACCAGTTTCATAGTCGGTGAGATCCTTCGCATAGGCATCGTTGTCTCGATCTATCAGACGTTCCTGATGCACAAGCTTTCCACGGTCGTGCGAAAAAAGAGGTTCGTTGACACCTTCCACGTAGGCGGTGCGTTCACCCTGCCTTTTCAGCTTGAACCTGTTGCCATCTCGGAAGGTGATCGTCTCTTCCTGACTTGCTCCCATTGATCGACCAAAGCCGCCGCAGTTCGGGCACGGCTGGGCCGTCAGCGCCTCCTGCTCTTCAACGGTGTGAGCATCTGCGAGTGGGTGACCGCATTTAGAACATTGAGTCATTGGTAAGCCTCCAAACCTACGCGCTATCGTACGCAGACGGTAGCGCACCTTGCACGGTTCTGGGCTTCCCGTAGTTCGCTGCTTGTGAGTGCGTGAGCACATCGCAGTGCCAGACCTGGGCAAACCACTGACGGTCACGTCCCTTCCCTCGTGCCTCAAGGCCCCGAAGTCGCATGATGCTGTTGCCGACTCGCACGATCTCGGGCTTCCAAAGCACCGCCAACGGCTCGATGTCCTTGCCGTTCATGTGGCTCAACTTCATCAGACGTAGGGAGTGAATCCCCTTCGTCTCGTCCGAGCGCAACTCGCCTACGAGGACGTTTCGTGGCTTACACGCAATGCCACGGTCATACAGAAGTTCAACAGCCAACCACATCTGTATAAGCATACAGCCACGCCTTGAAACCCGCATAGCCATTGGGCTGCTGGCCGGAAGAAGTGTAACGGTTTCGTGTTCTACGCCTCTTTTTTGGCCCAACCTTGGGTAACTAGATAGTATTCATATATCGGTTGATTCTGACCGATACATCGAAACTAAACTTCAAGGAATTTCAAAATGGCTACCTCTACTCCCGCAGCAAAAACCCCCAAAGTCGCAAAGCCCGCCAAGCCTCTGCTTGAGCGCCTGGACGAACAATTGGGCCGGGCAGTCCTGCAGAAGAAGGTCTCTGCAGATGACCTCAAGAAGCTCCAAGAGAAGATCGGCAAGTACCTCACGTTCTTGGAATGAAATTCCCGCTTGGGCGGGTCATGGCAACTCCGGGAGCCATGACCCTTTTGGAAGAACAGGGAGTCCATCCGGGCACCCTGTTGCAGCGCCACGAGAACGGCGATTGGGGCGACCTAGGCCATGAGGACAAGTGCCGGAATGACGAGGCTCTGATCGAAGGCTCGCGCATCTTCAGTGCGTACCATGTGCCGGACGCCAAGCACAAAGTTTGGATCATCACCGAATGGGATAGGTCCGTGACGACGTTGCTTCTGCCAGAAGAGTACTGAGCCTCTTCACCCCACGAAGGGACCATCGCGGTCCCTTTCTCATGACCGCTTCAAGCGCTCGACAAACAATTCACCTTGCTGCGTGAGCACATATGTGCGCTGTCCTCGTGCGGACTCTACCTGTCGAATAAAGCCACTTTGTCTGAGAAACCCGGCGACCCTGGCTGCGTTCTGTACCGTCCAGCCTAGTTTTACTGCAATATCCTCACGCGTCACGTTTGTTGCGCCGTCCACAAACAAGCGCATTACCCGCTTGCCATTCGCAGTGACGCTCGCCGCTGCCAATTCCTGATGTGCTGATGGTGTCAGAACCATAGCGTCTGTAGCAAAAGTTCGACCGCTCAAATGAAACCGCTCGGCATTCGATTGAGTAGCCACGTCACGATCAACAGAAATTACGGGAGTTGTCGAAGCAACAATACGTTTACTTGCCTTGAAAAGATTCATTAGGAATGCCCTGAACCTTGACGAAAGGATAGCTAACATCGCCAAAAAGCCAACAACGGCGAAAGGTACAAGGACGTAAATGAAGGTGGCTGAAAAGTAATCGTATGTCCACTTCGAGAATTCATCCCACCATCGGGAAAACGAACCCCAATAATTGGTGGGGCTGGTAGGCATATAGCCATTGACCTTCATCCACTCGGTGGCCCAAGCGACGAGCAAGGGAAAAACGATGAACGAGACACAAGCAACGCCCACCCATGCAAGAAACTTCTTCATCTTGTGACACCCAGAGTCGAAACAATTCGAGGACTCTACTGGGTGTGCAGAGGGCTGAGAAGACCTTGATCCGCGAAAACAGTGAAGACTTCAGCTGTCAGGGCGACCTTGAGGTGTCACGAGCTTCGCCAGTAGTAGCGCAGCGCCTACAACCGCGTAAGCGCCAAGCCTCCACTCCGCAGGAAGCAGGGCGAACAAGCCTGCGTAGTCCGCCAGCTGTTGGATGATCTCGGGTAGTGCAACGCCGAATGTTGCGAACTTGAGTGAGAGGGCCTTCCACCCTGTAGGCTTTGCAATCATTTTAATCTCTGTTTTGATTCGAGAGCACGAATACGTTGCTCGTGGTCGTCCAGGGCGTTTCTGTGATCGCCGAGAATTTTGGTAATAAATTCCAAATGCTTTTCAATTCTGACGGTGTTCTTGTCTACGTTGTATAGCGTTGACGATGCGAAGATCATGAGCGAAGTCAGAAGCGCGCCAGCGATTCCCATTACCCATCGACCGACTTCTTTACCTGTGACCATGATGCCCCCTTGATGCTGCGAATAATCTATTACTTATTCGTTGACCTCTGGTTAGCAGGTTGGGAAAAGAATTGTAGGAACCGCCTAATAACTGTGTACTTCCGTCTGCAGCGGGGTACATTAAATCAACTCATCATCTTTCTGGAGTTGAAATGTTTAAAACTGGTCACATTCCAAGCCACAAAGGAAAGGTCACAACGACCGATCCGATTAAGACCGGTGCCAATGTTGCGATGATCAAGGCACATTTGGCTGATGATGTTCGAGGCCTGGCACTCTGGACGTTGGCAACCCACTCGATGCTCCGTTCAGGTGACTTGGTCAACCTGCAATGGGAAGACCTCCACGAAGGTGAAAACGGCGGATGCGAAATCCGGCTTCACGAGCAGAAGACCGGCAAGATTCGAGTCATAGCCCTCCCCCGGTCAGTGTGTGAAGTCCTCTTCGCATGGCGGGCCATCTGCGATCACAGCTACATCTACTCCGGCCAGCGTGGTCCGCTCACGACGGCAACATGGGGACGGATGGTGAAGGACTGGTGCAATGCGGCAGGATTTGAAGGCAACTTCAGCGGCCACACCGCCCGCAAGACTGGTGTTCGGGTTCGCTATGACGAGCACGATGTGAAGCTTGCAACCCTCATGCACATGCTGAACCACTCTAGCGAAGCAACGACGTTGGTCTACATGGGCCGCATGCAAGAGGAAGTCAAGCAGGCCTACTCAGTTACCTTGTGATTGCCAGCTGGTAGGGTCAGCCCAAAGCTTCACCAGCGTATCCAGCACTCTCAGGCGATCAGCCGGGGTGCGTGAAGACTCGTAAGTGCAACCAAGCTCGGTGTGACGATGTCTATTGAAGACTCGTGCCACGCACTTGTACGGTCCCTTCCACCCAAGGTAGATGCTGAAGTCTCCGTACTTCAGAAGCTCGCAGCGTTTAGTACCCTTCATGTGCTTCTCACCCATGCTCTCTGGTGGCTGTTCGATCCAGACTTGTTGGTGAAGCTCGCCAGCGGTAGGAACGCCGTTGAGGACGCGTTGGGCGAGGACTTGAGGACGTGTGAGGACTTGTGCTGAAGACGTGTGGCGCTCTTCCCGCTCTGCTCTGGCGTTTACTTCACGGAACGCCTTGGCGACTGGTGATGTGGTGCGCTTCTTGGGGACAACGGAGTTGCCACCTGTGGCGTTGTAGAGCGTGTGGCCATCGAGGATCAGCTGTCTTCGCCAGAACTCCTCAGTGTTTGACGCGTCTTCTTTTGCAATCACCTCAAGCGTGAAGACTCCTGAGTACGCGTGGCGTGCGTGTTCATAGGCGGCTTTGGGGTTGTTGGGGTTCGCGCAGTCACGAAGATGCTGCTTGAAACGTGAGGACGCGTCATCAGCACGACCCACGTAGAAGATTTCTTCTTCACCGTTCTTCTTGGTGCCAACTAAAACGTAGATTACTCCTGCCATTCAATTCCCTGTGAAAAGGAATATTTAGGCGAGGCAAAGAAAAGCCCGCATTGCTACGGGCTTGACTTGTGTGCTGCAAAAGGTACCCCTACCCTTGGCAAATGAAGAGGAGTAATTTCTTCATTGGTATTTATTCGAGCACCGATCAGCAGACATGAAGAAGCCCACGTTGAAATGGCTACACAACGTGGGCTTCAATCGAGGTCTAATCTAAGCTATGAACAACTGACCTCGATAACCGAGAATTTCTGAAGTTGGCGGTCTTCGTATTTATTGACCGTTGAACCACCAACGATACGTCGTCTTCCTGGTGTCGTAGATGTCCAAGTGCCTTCCTTCCAACAGCATCCAACCAATTACGATGGCCTGATGCATCGTGGTTAGCTCTTCAATTTGGTAGTGAGCAATCAGGGCTGCGTAGCGTTCAGGGTCAGCCTTGGCGAGCATGCGACTCACGCGCTTTTCCTGCATCGAGGTTGTCGTGGTCAGCAGATCGGCGGGTACACCGAGGCGCACGAACTCGGAAGCTGAGGCCGCTGACTTAGCAGCCTTTCTGCTTGCCCATGCATCAGCCAGGTTCTGCGACAGAGCAGCGCGCTTCACAGGGTCTGCCCAACGCTCCGTAGTCACTGCCGAGAACATCTTGGCTTGCTTCGCTCGGGCTTCAGGATTTGCCCAGCGCTTGAAGGCACCTTCTGATTTCTTCGATGTCCTCGTCATAGATTTTTCGCTCTTGTAGTTTTGCGACTGCAGTTCGTAGAAGCTGGCCTGCGTCATGGCCGTTGTTGATGGCGAGATCGATCACGCTGTAGCGTTGCTGGATAAGGTCGTTGAACTGCTCTTGGAGTTCGTCGTACTGATGCAGTACATCCATGGTGCATGTGCCATGCTCGATCAGTCGTTCACGGTGGACTGCGCACTCTCTGCGAAGCTCCGTGACAATATTTAATTCACTCTCGATCCCGACAAAAAGGCTGATGATTTCGTCAGCGGTTGTTGGGGTGGTTGGTTGTTGTGTGTTCATTGAGCGCCTTCCCTTCAGATGGAAACAGCAGGATTGCTGCAGTTTTATTTAGTAAGAAGGCGTGGAATTTCAGGATTTCGACCCTCCCGAAAAGGTGACACGAAGCTCTTGCTTGTCGAAGAGGTGGTCGTAGAAGAGGTCTAGCGTTTCAGCTTGGATGTAGTAGCGCGAGACACGAGCATCACGAGGGCCGCGCTTCTTCTTCACTAGCGGCAACCGGAGGTGTTCACCCAACGTCGCATTCCAGACCTTCATGATGTTTGCTGGCGATTCAGGTTCCTTGATGCGAGCGCTGAAGTAGAAGTTGAAGTCCTTCTGGCGCTTGGCGTAGGCGCTTGCGACCTCAGCCAGCGTTGCGACAGGGATTTCGACATCCTCTTTGGCCTTCAACGATTCGTAGATGCCGGTGAGGTCGATGCCTGCGGACGTGGTGAGCCATTCGGTGAGGTCACGACGCATGGTGCGGTGACGGCTAGCGGTGAAGGTGGCCTTGTTGACGTTGCGGTCCGTAAGGTCAGCTTCCATGAGGTCAGCATGGCTGGTGATGTGCAGCGCTCGCACAGCACCCAAGGCCATCAGCAGGTTCTGCTTCAAGGCTTTACGAACGCTTTCAAGCGTCATCGAATCACCGAGGACAACAGCGAGCTTGTAGCGCTCAAGCTGAAGGTACTCGTCGTGCGAGGTCTGACGCTTGCGGCCGAGTTCGGCGGCAGTCACTTCGTTGATCACCTCTGCGTGAAACACTGCCTCTGCACGATCACCACCAGCGTTCTTGTACTGGGTCATCAGCGAGCGACCGAGCTTTGCAGCGTCGTCGTCTTTGAACACAGGAATCAACGTGTAGCCAAGGCTTTCACGGAGAGCAGCGAACTTCACATCCTTGTTGACGGACCACAGTCCATGCATCACGCGAATGCTGGTGATGATGCGTGCCCACAGCAGTTCGCCTTGCGTCATGCGCGGGTGCTCTTCGTTGTAGAGGCGCATGCGCGAGCCGCGTTCGACATCGATAAGCTTGTTGTAAATCTCTGCGCCGTCTGGTGCTTCCATGTCCTTGGTGTGGCCTTGGATGTAGACAGAGACGTTGGAGCAGTTGCGCACGCGTGACAGCGCTTGGTCTGCGTCTTGGTACGTGCCCGGGTTGATGCCGAAGATGCCGTAGACCCGTGTGAAGTGGTTGCCGTCGATGGACACACCTGTCGAAAGCGTAGGCGATGCAACTACTGCGTCGTAGTGCTTGCACTCGTTAGTAGGGTCGTTGATGAAATCGACGCACTCAGGCAGTTCGTTCGTTTCTGCAGTGACGAGCAGCACCTTCTTGCCCATGTCCTCGATCATTGCGGCAATGGACGTTGCGAGCTTGCGACTGTTCGTGGTGATGAAGGCCTTTTCGCCGGTGTCGATTGCGTCAAGAGCGTGGACAAGCAGATGTCCAGAGTTCTCGTAGAGCTTCGTTTCCTGCCCTTGGCCGATCTGGTAGTCGTTGATGATGCCAAGGTACTTGTCGTCCTCGCGTGGCGTGCGAATCTCCGTCAGCAGTTCGATGGACATTTCCGCAGTCAAGTCAGCATCGAGAAGGATGATGCGTTGCGCGTGGTGGAAGAGCCATTGAAGGTTGTAGAAGATCTTGGACAGATCCCCGCCGATCTTGTTCAGTGTCGGTGAGGTGAGCGCTTGCAGCACCTGTTCAGACTCGTCGATGATGACGGTGTGATACGGGTTGTCGGTGCCAGGGCGAAGACGTGTGAGCGAGTTGAGACAGAC
The DNA here is from genome assembly GCF_058787875.1 of Hydrogenophaga sp. FW305-3-2-15-A-LB1. NCBI lineage: Bacteria > Pseudomonadati > Pseudomonadota > Betaproteobacteria > Burkholderiales > Comamonadaceae > Hydrogenophaga > Hydrogenophaga sp. FW305-3-2-15-A-LB1. Next base: position 52,822 of record NZ_JBYTAE010000007.1, read on the forward strand.
GGCGAACTGCGCAGAGATGCCGCCATCTTCAAGGTCACGGTAGTAGTCCAAGCCGGTGCGCTCTGCAAGGTTCTTCAGAAGCACCACGCGATGACCCAACAGCATCGATGATTGGTTCTGTGCCTCGCACTGTGCAGTGATCTTGCTGATGAGTTCGGTTTTGCCAGTGCCTTTAGGCGAGCGGATGAGCGTGACGCCCTTTGCAGGGATCAGGTCAAGCAGATCGTCAGGGAGATAGCGGCTGTTCAGACGCACGAGGTTGTCAGACTCAAATAGCGTGACAGAGGCACTGCCGTGCGTGCTGCGCTTGCGGAGTTCGGAGACCTTGCGAGCGTTGCGCTGTTCTGCTGCAGCTGCAACGGGATCGTCGGTCGTAGAAGGCGGTTTGCGAACGAGTGTGAGCGTGCTCGGCGTCTCAGGGCCACCGTCATCTGCAAGAGCTTCGTCCTTCGGATCGAACGGCAGCATCTTGAACACCCCACACTTTGCGCAGACAAGCTGAGGTCTGCCGCTGTGCTTGTTGATTGCCACGAACTCGGAGCCGATGGTATCGACGTGCAGAGGACAGCGGACACCGCTGATCTTGCCGGTGATTTCCCTGACGACGATCAAGCCCTGGTCCGTTTCGAGCGTGCCTTCAGGGTTGAGCCAGACGGTGCCCTTGCGCTCGATGACGATTGCGTGATTGCTCGGTGATGCAGTGATTCGCTGTACGCTGGCACGGGTTGACTGCGCCTGATGCTGCTTGGCCTTCGCCTGTCGAGCACTCAGCGCTTCGAGCCCTTGAGCGTCAAGCGCGAAGCTGGTAGCGGTGAGCAGTTGGCCGCGGTTGTGGACGAACGAGTCTGCGTAGCGTTCAGGGTGTGCCGTGAGCCACTTCGGCAGGTACATCAGCCGCCCTGCTTCGAGCGATGCAGGGTCGATTGCCTGCGTCTTCTTCGACGGATCGTTGCGAGCAGGAAGGTGGAAGTCGATGCGGTAGATCAGGGCTTCCGCTTCCGCAGTGGTCAGAGGCTGTGCAGGAAAGAGGACGACACGGAAACGAGGATCGTCAGGCGTGTGGCTGATCGACGGCCAGAGCACGTATTCGTATCCGTTCAGCGCTGCATGGATTTCGTCCTTGCTGATGTGCGATTCGACATCGAGCATGACGAGCGAGAAGTGCGTGATGTGGGCGTTATCGCGTTGCTTGAAGCCGTTGTCGCTGACCTTGTAGGTGCGATCGTTCTTCCAGATGAAGGGCATGACAGCCTTGCCCATCTTGGTGCGATCAATGAAGTCCTTGTAATGGTTGGCGTCTGCCTTCAGCTGCTTGTAGCGCTCGACATTCCCAAGGCTGTTCGCTTCCGAGGCTTCAATGGTCAACCTCTTCTGTTCGGCCTTCTGGAAGTGGTAGGCCTGGAACAGTGTCGGTGACGCTTCAGGTTGACGGACCTTGCTGACGAACGATTCGACGGTGTAAGTGGTTACTCGTGGTTCACCGTCCTTGGTGTGCTTGAGCTCAGCGAGCTTGAAGGTGTGATTGCTGTTCATGTGGTGGTCGTTGCTCCCTTGTTGTAGTGGTGTAAGGGGCAGTGAATGCCACTACACATTCACTGCCACTGCAGGTCATGACTCCTACAGCTGTTCCTAACGGTTTATTTACTGCAATTGCGATCTTTTCAGGGATTTCAGGTTGATCCAATTCCTACCCAAAATCGATGAAAACGCGAGTCCCTGTCACTTCCATCACGGACTTTTCATCGATTCGGAGTGACTTGGTGCAATAGTTTTAACATTAATGTATCGACTGTCTATATTAAGGCGCAAGTGAGGACACCAAGTCGGATTTCGGACTTTTGAACCGGACTCGGTTTTGGGATTCTTGGACTTTCCCAGATGGGGTGGAATCCGGGATTTTCCAGGCTTGGTGTCCTGTTTTGCCATTAATGTTTATCGACTGTCGTACACTAATGTAAAAACTGAGACACCCCGGACTGCCGGGTGTCACCAGCTGATTCGTGGTGCATCAGCTTTGCATAAATAGACTCTTTAATAGGAGCCATTATGCGAATATCAATCTATGACGTGTTGTGTGAAGAACTGTGCACTGCAGCTGCATTGCCTATACACGAACTGCTTTCAGGTAACACGCGAGAAATCACGCGAGACGAAATGACCGCACTTGCGCGAGCTTACGAAGCTCGCAAGGACTACTACAACAGGCTCTTCAAAGTCCGTTTGGTTGATCCGGTGTACGCATCGACGCAAACATGGAATCACACAATCGGTGCCCATTGGAACATCAGGTTGAAACGGCGCGTGCTCGGTCCTAGAGGCAATAGATCGAAGCGCTACTTCATCAACGAAACTCGCGGTCTTGCTGATTAAATCTACTGTGTACTTCCAATGACCTGCAATTTAAAATTAATTGCGTACTTTTGCGCAATTAAAGGATCAACTATGAAGTCGGCGATGATTGCACTCGCACTACTCGTTCCTCTTGCTGCATGTAGCAGTGAACCTCCTGCGTGCGTGAACGAAAGCTTCTTCTACAACGATGTGCCAGGATGCAAGGAAGCGATTGCGAAGTGGCAGAAGAACGATCCTAAGGCGCATGCGAAGTGGCGTGCAGCTGAAGCGAAGCGCTCGAAGCAACTGCAAGATGCAATGTGGGACTCTCTCACGAACCCGAAGAAGTAACACTGTCAGCTTTTCACCTCGGCCACGCCCTGGCCGCAACGACCAGAACGACGCCTCAGTCCGATTTCCCCGACATCCAGGTGGCTGGCAGAATCACGGCGACTACACCTGCCAGACTCCAAATTTCAGGAACTTTAGTGCTCAAACACTAATGGTGTTCTGAGGTACACAGCGACTTTTTTAGGTTAAAACAACGACCTGCGAAAAATTGTCGGTGACGCCAGATCGGTCGTGACGCTAGGATTCGTCCATGCGCTGAGTACGAGTCAGGTGGGACTGCCTGACGTGCCAAGCATGCAAGATGCCCTGCAACCGCACACGATTCTGGAGCCCACATGCAAATCGTCTTCAACAACCTGCCGAGCTTGACGAAGCTGATCGAAACCATGGACCAACACCGCTTTGGAGCAGCGATGTTCGTCATCGTGTTGTTGATCCTTTTGGTGGCTCTGCTGGTCTATTCGAACCTGCCCAAGTAATGCGCCCTTCTTCCGGGTCTTCTGGGTTTTTAGAGAAAAAGCAGGTTGACACCTCTGGGCCTCACCAGACACCTCCGGCAATACACGGGGCTGGCAGCTGTCAACGATTAGCCCAGGCTTTTGGCCTCTGCTACAGGAAAGGCCATTTTCGGATGCCGAGCGAGCCCGTCCGGGGGCCAGGAACATTCTTCTTATGACAATCCCTGGCACTTGAGGTGACGAGCCAGCCTTTCGGGAAATTAGTACAGCTGTACTTTTTTGCATTCCTGCTGGGGCGCTCAGGAACCCACGGTAGCCAACCGCCCAATATAACCAGAAGTATTTGGGAATCACGGTGCTATCTGGAGCCACGGTAGCCAACCGGGGACTGGTAACTTTGGTTCCTCAGGCAACCCAAGCAGTTACCGAAGAATCTTGGGTTACAGGAACATCCTTCCTATTGTAGAAACTTCCTGATCCACCGTTGAATGATCATTCAACCACTGTGCTTCAGGTGATCAACGTCTGTAGTTAGTTGACCACAGCTGGCTCAGAGGTGACCGGTCGCTTTGATGTATTGGCCTGTACCTATTGCGTTTGATCACCTCTGAGCACTAACAGAATGTTCCAGCGTTGCACCGTCCCCACTGGTTGAAACAGGCTCACTTCACATCAAGAGCTTCGATTGCCTTCTTGTCCATTGGCGGAAATCGGAAGATGGGCGACCCTGACTGATACAGCGTAGCCTGCACTCGAATGATCTGCTTTGCTTGGATGAAGTCTTTGACGCTCACGTAACCAGCTTCAAAGAAGCCCCATTCTGAATCATGGTCTGCAGTGCCTTCGCACTCCACAGTCTTAGCTTCCTGCTCATCAACTTTCAGCTGGAAGTCGCCCATGGCTTCACACATGATCTGGCCTTGTGAAATGTTCAATGTTGCCGTCCATCCGTCGGACCTGTTGTATGCGCACAGCCTGGCTCTAGTTGTGCCTCGGTTGTAAGGGAACCCTTGTTGGACTGTATTCAGTGAGAGCGCGCACACTTGAACATCTCGGCCGTTAGTCATCTCGTCTTTTGAGATTTTGACCTTCCAAGACTGAGCAAACCCAGAAAGCGGGGCAAGAAGGATCGCCACGATCAGAAGGTTTTTCATGTCAGTACGCTCCATACCAGCCACGCGAGAGCTCCCACCGCTTCCAGTCGTCTTTTTGCTGGACACGCGCAGTTTTTGGGAATCCACTGGAGTCCATGAAGCAGTGGCCTCCTTGCTCCTTGCCCTCATCTATCTCCACATGGCTGTCGGAGAGCAACCGGGTGAGCTTTGCTGATTGTGGGGAGTAACTTGATGGCAACTGCTGGCTAATCAGCGAGACGCATCTGTCTACCGCTGTCAACTCAAGCTTGGTGACATCATCTGGAAAGTCGGTGTTGGGTATCCCACACGCAGCGAGCGAAATGGTTGTCATGAAGGCCAAAAGAATATTGCGCATACTGCTTCAGATGTTGGTAGCCACGCGCAGTGTAGCGATGGTCTGCTCGCCGTTTGAGGTCGAAGTTCGGGTAGTTCGATGTTGAAGCAGTCCGGTGGTGACTTAGTTCACGTATGGAGCACTTCCGAACCTTGACTTCAGGGCAATTTGCCTTCGCTCGATGGCCTCATATTCGTGCTAACAGTCTTCTGGAAGCCGCCGCCAGGATTTGAAACGTAGTCCACTTCTCTACTGCGATGCTCAATGGGAGGGCTGTCCTCCCCGTTGGGCTGCAGATTCGGCGCTGGGGCAACCGGATACTCCTGCAGCTTTCTAAGCTTGATCTCTCTATCGATGCGCGCTGCAACATTGACCAAGTTTCTTCGGAACATCTCGATTGGCTTTGCAATCTTGCGCACATTGTTCAACTGGTCTTGGTTACTGACACCGCTTTGAACCAAGCTTGCTGTGATGGCGTTGAAAACAGTATCGAGCTCGTCCTCGACGTTCCCATCTTTAATTGCTGCAGCTTGAATAAGGTCGTCCAACCATTGGGCTCGTTGCTTCGAGATTTCTTTCTCCGCAGCAAGTTGTTCGCTTACGTCAACAAGCCGGTCCCGAACCCCCTTGCTCTCAGCGACGATCTTTGCCGCATCCAAGGCCTCTCTTTTAAGCTCCGCGATCTCTTCCTTCGCCTTGTTCAAGTCAGCGCGCTGCGTCTGAATGAGGGCATTGAACTTCTCCTCGTTGTCTTCAAAGTCACGAAACCTTTGACGATACTCGCGTGCCTGATCGGGGTGAATCGGCTTCAGGTTGTCGTACTCAGCCTTGATGTCATCGTTCTTCTTCTGGTTGATTCGCCAGATTCTGTAGACCTCTTGGGCAGGTATCGGCAGCGCGTACAGGTACAGGATGGCGAAGATCAATGGCAGCCCTATCCCGTTCGACCAGAAGTGCATGCCAGCGAAACGCTCAGCATGCATCCACTCGAACCGCGCTGCGAGCGGCATGTCCGCAAAGAGAATGAAAAACACCTTGTAGTTCAACAGCGACCACGAGAGCACAAAGCTGCTGACGAGCGGACTCGACAACCTCTCGTCGATTACGGTACCCAATGATTTGCTGATGTCATCCCACGCCATGCGTCTCTCTCCTTGTAAGAGCCACATCGTAACCAAACGTGAACACGGCTCGGCTGCAGCCTCCTCATAGACATCAGTCTCACTCTCATAAATACCGCGAACCCTGCACCGTTGCAGGTGATAGGAGCGGTATTTCATGGCGAAACCCAACAAAGGACCCAACCAGCCAATCAGAGCGTACATCCCACTCGACTCTGACGACGGATGGCGTCACCGAAGAGACGAGTTCAAGGAGCTTTGGTCCAACAAAGACATCGTCGAAATCTACGAGCGCATCGAGCAGCTTGTGTATCAGATGGCACTCGACGGGTGCCCAATGACGACGATTGCAGACCTACTCGCAGTGCCACGGGATGAACTGATAAAGCTGTTCGCTCCTGCATGGCGTCAAGGCAAGGCCGAAGTCGATGCCCTGCTGTATCGAAAGATCGTGTCGAACGGTCTGGACACCAACCAACCAGTCAACGCCATCTTCGCCGCAAAGGCTATCGCTGGCATGAGCGATTCGCACGGTGTCACGCTGTCAATCGAGGACTCCGGCGCAGACGTGAACGTCAATGTCAACGTCATCAGCGCAAAGCCTGAGGGCGACGTTGATGGCTGAGAACAGAGGACGGCCGCGCAAGCACCCAATCACGGCGACCGCGATCATCCGCATACAGCGGGAGAAGCTGCGTGCAGAGCTTCGTGCAGGCATGGTCGAGATCAGCAGTGACTTAGACGACCCGAACGAAGAGGTCGTCAAAGGTCTCAAGCGTAAGGACGCCGCAACCTTCGTGCGAGTGGTCGTCAAAGCACGCACGCACTACAACCACTCTATCGGGCAGGATCAACGCAACAAGCGTGATCGCAGGGGTGATCGTTGGCAGGTGGTTGATGAACATCAATCTTGACCTACTGCCACACCAAGCTGCTTTCATCGCTGACACGACATCACCCGAACTTGCCCTGGTAGGTGGCTACGGCTGCGGCAAGACCTACGCCGCTGCTGTAAAGCTCTGCCTGCTTGCGATGCACAACGCAGGCCACGAACTCATCGGCCTCTCACCAACCTACGGCATGGCCGACAAGGTACTGGTGCCAGCCATCGAGGACTTCCTTCGTGCTCATGGCTTTCAGTTCCACTTCAACAAGTCGAAGCTGATCTTTGAAATCATCATCAAGGGCCGCAACACCAAGATTCACATCATGGCTGCGGAAACCTACAAGCGTGCAGCTGGCATCAACGCCGCCGCGTTCCTCATCGACGAGCTTGACCTCATCGAAGCCGACGTTGCCTCTGCAGCGTGGAAGCTTCTGGTGTCACGTCTGCGCAAAGGTAGCGTTTTCCAGGCATGCGCTACCACCACGCCCGAAGGCTACAAGTTTGCGTGGCAGCACTTCGTCGATGACATCAATCAAAACCCCGAACTGAAGTCGCAGCGTCGAATCATCAGAGGGAAGACAAGAGACAACCCATTCCTGCCGGATCACTACGTCCCGCACCTTCTATCGCAGTACCCGCCAGAGATCGCTGAAGCGTACTTGAACGGCGAGTTCGTGAACATGAATGGTCGCGTGGTCTACGACCAATACGGCTTCGAGCTTGGCAAGAATCAGACCTCACTCACCCTTGCCGACATCAGTGTCAACGAGCGCATCCACATTGGCGTTGACTTCAACCACAACGGGATGTCAGCCGTTGCCACAGTGATCCGCAACAACGAAGTCTACGTGTTTGACGAGCTGCTAGGCGCAGTGAACACCATGGACCTTGCAGAGAGGTTGAACCGCAGATTCTCTGGCTACAACACCCTCATCTACCCAGATGCCTCTGGATCGAGCGGTAGTGCCAACTCCGACTACAGCTGTCACGCGCTGTTAGATCAAGCTGGATTCGAGTTGCGCAGTCTGTCGAAGAACCCGCCAATTCGTGATCGTGTCAACAGCGTCAATGCGATGTTCCTGAACGGCCAGAAGGAACGACGACTGCACATCAACAAGGCGTCTTGCCCAGGTCTGCACAAGGCCCTGATGTCGCAAGTGTGGGACAAAAACGGTGCACCGAAGAAGAACGAACTCATCGGTCTTCCGTCAACGGCAAAGACCTACATCGACGGCCCGCTCGATGCGCTGGGCTACCTGATCTACAAGAACTGGCCGATCCGCATGGGCATGCCACTCCATCAACTGAAGCTTGTCGCATGACCAATTCCGAATTTTCCGAAACAGCAAGTCTCATCAGCGAATGCATGCTCGTCGCATGGGACCGGATGTCCGAGGAACAGCAGGAAATCATCATCGACATCATCAAAGACATCAACACAGCGCCGATCCACAACCAGTGAGTTGCGGGCACGTCAGGCTAGTGACATGACGACATAAATAGTGCTACGCATGCACTAGGAAGGACAATGAATCCAAACAAGAAAAGCAACAAGTTCAGGGGAGTCGAGAGTCAATGGGAGATGGTTGACTCTTTGCAAGGTGGCACGACGACCATGCGTAGTGCTGGCGAACGGTACCTTCCACGCAACCCCAAAGAGTCCGAGAAAGACTACATCACGCGGGTCAACCGCACTACCCTCTTCAACGTCTACAAGCGAGCTATACAGCACGCAGTTGCGCGCGCGTTTTCAAATGACATCACCGTCGAAGGCTACCCGACAGAGCTAGGTGCAATCTTCACGCAGGATGTGGACGCGCAGAACAGAGACCTGACGCAGTTTGCAAAGGCGCTGTTCTCCGACGCAATGAATCGTGGTGCGTCGTACATGCTCGTTGACTTCCCACGTCGCCTTGAGCAACCACTGACACTTGCTGATGCGATGGCCTCAGGTGATCGACCATACTGGATTTCAATTCCAGCGCGCAACGTGCTTGCAGCGTACTCCGAGTTCCAGAACGGTTCCGAGCGCCTTACACACTTCCGCTTCCTTGAGTATGCACTTGAGGTCACACCAGATGGCCTGGATGAGACGACCATCGAACAGGTGAAGGCCTTTACACAGGCCAGCCCGAACGGCCCGGTGGTGTTCACCATCTACCGTGAGGTCGATGGCGGCTGGGTTGTCTATGACAGCGGCATTGTCGAAGGCGTTCCGCAAATCCCTGTGGTGTGTGCGTACACGAACCGTACAGGCTTCTTCATTGGCACACCTCCGCTGCTTGACCTGGCTGAAACGAACATTGCGCACTGGCAGTCGTCGTCAGAGCAACGCAACATCCTCCACGTAGCTCGCGTCCCGTTCCTGCATGTCAGCGGCCTAGAACCCACGCTGGATGGAAATGGCAACGACCAGGAGATTGAGCTAAGCATTCACTCCATTCTGAAAACCGGGGAGAAAGGCAACGCGAAGTGGGTTGAGACGACGGGCACGGCACTTACCGCTGGTGCAGACGACCTTGCAGACCTTGAGCAGAAGATGGAAGCGCTGGGCTTGATGCTCACTGCCCCACGCTCGGGCAACACGACGGCTACTGAGAACGCCATCAACGCAGCTGAAAGCAACTCGCTGCTGAAGGACTACGCGCTGTCGCTGGGTGACGCGCTTGAACAGGCCATGTACCTCACGGGCTTCTACCTCGGGCTGGGTGAAGTCACCGGACGCGTCGTCATCGATACCTCGTTCGCTGTTGACCTGAAGACCACGAGCGAACCAGTCGATCCATCGACGCCAACACAGTAAATAAGACTGTCCATAAGAACAACGGAGAACAAATGGAATTCGAAATCCCTGAAGACGCAACGCCTGAACTGAAGTCGTTCCTTGAGAGCGAAGCCAACAAAGCTGCAGTCGCTGCACTCGTCGAAGCCCAAACGCGAGGCCTGAAGACAAAACGTGATGAGCTGCTTGGCAACCAAGCCGCACTGAACAAGAGGTTTGAGCAGTATGGCGGCCTCGATGGCATGGAAGCACTTGCGAAGCAAGCCGCAGATGCCGAGCAAGCACGCAAGAAGGCGGAGCAGGAAGTCCTTGAGAAGTCTGGCAACGTCGAGGACGTTAAGAAGCACTACAGCGGACAGCTGAGCGCTGCACAACAAGAACTTGCCGACCTCAAAGCGGCCATCCTCAACGAAAAGGTGTCCGCAAAGATCAACGCTGAAATCCGTGAAGCAAAGGGCGTCCCTGAACTTCTGGAATCTCACGTCCGCAGCCGCGTCCGATCAGAAATGGTTGATGGCAAGTTGAAGATTACCGTCCTCAACGCCTCTGGGGGGCCGATGCTGAAGGACGACGGCAAGGAAGCGTCCGTCAAGGACTTGATCTCTGAGCTTCGCACCAACGCGATCTATCAGCGTGCCTTCGAGGCACCAACAGCCGGCGGAACTGGCGGCAAGGAGTCTTCCGGTGCGAGCGTGGCAGCAAACCCTTGGAATCCAGTCACGAAGAACGTCACTGAACAGATGAAGCTGTATCACCAAGACAAGGCAGCAGCGCAGCGTATGGCCGCTGAATTCAACGTCAAGCTTCCGTGACATCAGTGCGAACTCAATAAATAGTTCGCAACGCAATCTTTCGTAGCCTAAGGCGATGAGTGATCAAGGGTCACTCATCGGTTTATCCAAAGGATACCTCTGCGGTCATCAAGGGTGACTCAGGGAGTGGGGAAGAAAAGGCGAAGCACAAGCTTTCTTCAAAACCCACCTAAGAGGTTCCCACATGGCTAACGAAGTCACAAAACTCGCGGACGTAATCGTCCCATCCATTCTCGCCGGATACGTCAACGAACAATCCGTTGTCAAGAACAAGCTCATCACATCTGGTCTTGTTACTCAGAACCCAGCGATCAGCAACTTCCTCGCTACTGGCGGCTACGTTGCGTCGTTCCCATCGTTCAAGCACATCGACACCTCGTCCGTTGCTGCACTGGTCCCATCGGATGACGAAGCTGTCATTGCTGAAGCTGAAAAGCTCACGTCCAGCAAGCAGGTTGTTGTTCGCATGCAGCGCAACAAGCCGTGGTCTGCTGCTTCACTTACTTCCCAAATTTCCGGCGCAGACCCAATCGCGACGGTAGCTGCAGAGTTCGGCGAGTATCAAAACAAGGTCCGTCAGGCTTCGCTATTGAGCGTATTGGCTGGAACGATCAACGAAACCCGTGCTGCAAACCTCGTTAACACGATCGCACTTGAAACAACCGTTGGTCTTGCTGATGCAAACAAGTTCTCCGCAGGCGCATTGATCGACACCATCGGTAACGGTTGGGGCGACAACGCTGGCAACGGCGGCGCTCTCGTAATCCACTCTAAGACTTGGGTAGCAATGCTCAAGGCGAACTTGGTTGTTAGCCAGCCAACGAACGCCCAAGACATTGGCTTCGGTACCTACCTAGGCTTCACCCTTCTCGTCGATGACACCGCACCAGTCCGCGCTGGTACGACTTCTGGCACGGTGTACACCTCGTACATCATCCAGCCAGGAGCGATCAGCCTCGGTTCCACTGTGACCCCTGACGCGGTCGAACTCTACCGCAACCCACTCGCCGGTAACTCCGGTGGTGTTGATAGCCTGATCGTCCGCGACACCTTCGCGTACCACGTTAACGGTTTTGCATGGGTCGGTTCAACTACCGCTCTGCCTACCGACGCAGCACTTGCTACTGCATCCAACTGGAGCAAGGTCTTCACAGACAAGCAAATTGGTGTTGCTGCACTGGTCCACAACCTGTAATCGCAGAAGTCAACTCTACGTTGGCAATCCTCAAAGGCTGGCTCTTCACAGGGTCAGCCTTTTTTCGTTGGTGGCACCACACAGATAAATACAGCGCACTCAATAGGAGACTCCATGACAGTAGATTTTTCAGCGGCGCTTCGTCAAGAGGCGGACCAAAAATTCAAGAACAGCATCCTCGACGCCCTCACCCGTATCGAAGCAAAGGTCGATGACCTACAGAAGCAAGTCGATGCACTGAGCGCCAAGAAGGTCAAGCCTGAAGTCAAGGAGTAACCCATGGCTCTAGTCGTTGGCACCAACACATACGCAGACGAGGCGCACGCAGCTGAGTACATCGCATTGATGGGCCTCGACGATCTGTCCGACCCTGAAGCTTCGCTGAAGCGCGCTACACGCTCGCTCGATGACATTTACGGACTTCGCTTCGCTGGCGAGCCTACTGACTCTGAGCAGCCACTTGCATGGCCTCGTGACGGCTCGACGAGCATCCCACATCACATCGCCGACGCCACTGTCGAACTGGCATTGATGATCGAGCAGGGTTTGAACGTGTTCGCCCAAGAAGACCCATTGATCACGTCGAGCACTGTCGCCGTCGGTCCAATCACCGAAGCCATCAACTACGCAATCCCGTTCAAGCAAGACCACCTGTACCGCATTTCGATGCTCGTACGTGGCCATCTTGTCAGCACGTCAACCGTTCGCCTAGTGAGAGGTTGACTTGGACTACGCGCAGATCACCAAGAACACGCATGAACTCATCAAGCGCTTCGGATTGAGCGTCAAGCTCACACGCGCTGGTTCTCATGTCGGCTATGCGGTTGGCGTGTTCGACCAAACCAAGAAGCAGAACGAGACCTCAACCTCTTCTGCCTACCGCGCACAGTCAACTGCAACGGAACGCATGCTGTACCTGAGCGGTTTGATGAAAGCGCCCGCAGTAGGCGACATCGTTAGCGCAGACAAGGACAAATGGACGGTCATAGAAATTGAAGTCGTAAGACCTTCGACCACCACGGTCCTTTACATCCTAAAGGTGTCGTGATGGCTAACGGTGAAATCGACAAGGTCTTTGCAGGCCTCAACAACCGTGGACGCAAATTCCAAGAGGAAGTGATTCTTGAATTTATGGTGCGAGTCAAGGCACGAACGCCTGTCCGCACCGGACACCTACAGAACAGCTGGGGTGCCATCAAGCGTCAATCAGACGTCGAAATCTACAACACCGCGGACTACGCAGAACACGTTGAGTACGGCACCGACCGCCAAGCACCACGCGGGATGCTGCGCGCCACGCTGCTTGAGATGCCCGAAATCATGGCTATCGCAGCTGAGAGGGCCAAGAAGAAATGAACATCAGCATCACCCCAATCCAAAAGGCACTCGACGCTCACTTGCTTGCACTCGACGGCATCCCACAAGTTCAGCTTGAGAACACCCGTGCACCCTTCAAAACGGGGCAGTCCTTCACAAGAGCCACCCTAATACCTTCTCAGCCTCAGCAGAGGACTGTAGGAGTGACCGGGCGAGACATGTTGAGTGGTCTGTATCAGATCGATCTCTTCATCCCTCAGGACACCGGTGTCGATGCTGCAAACGGCCTTGTTGACCTCGTTCTAGGCCACTTCCAACGCGGCATGCGCATCGAGCACGACGGCATCACCGTCCACATTCAACGTGCTGGGCGCGAAGCTGGTTCACGTCATGAACCCTTCTACCAGGCACCGGTAACAGTGACATGGCATGTCATTGGGTGATCGAGTTCGATAAATAAAAACACGAAAAACAGGGAGACCCCTCAATGACCGCATCAAACAACTCACGCCAGTACGCATTCGTTGCGGAAACAGTTTTCGGCGTAACCCCGGCTTCACCAAACACACAGCTTATCGAGCTTGTTGACTTCACTGGTGACCTCAACGCCACTCAGCTATCCAGCGCATCGCTCAATTCGCACCGTCAGACGTCGGACGCACGACGTGGAAACCTCAGTGCGGAAGGTGAACTGCAAGTCGAAATGGTTGCAGACAACTATGACGACTTCCTGCAAGCAGTCATGGGTGGCACCTGGGCAACCAACGTGCTCAAGGTCGGCAACACGAAGCGCTCCTACGCAATCGAAGAAGGCTTCGTCGATCTTGGCCAGTACCGCGTTTTCAACGGCATGACGTTCAACACGTTCGCTGTAGAAATCAACACTGACAACCTCATCACCGCAACATTCGGCTTGCTCGGTGCTGGCGCTACTGCTTTCTCTGGATCGTCCATTGACGCGTCACCAACCGCTGTCACCACCAAACCAAAATTCTTCCACGAAGAAGGCACGATCTCTGAAGGTGGTACCCCGATTGCGTATCTCAGCGCCGTCTCGTTTGAGTTGAACAACAACATCACCGGCAACTACGCTCTCGGCTCGACCTCCTACCACTCGCTGTCATTGGGTCGCGTATCCGTCACCGGCACGATCACCGGCCTTTGCGACTCGTTCGCCCTCTACAACAAGTTCGTCAACAACACGGACTCGACCTTGTCTGTGGTCCTCTCCGCAGGTTCACCAGCAGAGACCCTGACTTTCGCATTCCCTAAGGTCAAGTACACGTCCGGAACGATTCAGCGATCCGACACCGGCCCAGTCATGTTCGAACTTGGCTTTGAAGCGGTCTATGACTCGACGGCAGCAACCTCCATGTCTATCACGAGGTCTGCTTAATGTTCAACATTGCAAGTATCACGCCCATCACTCAGAAGCTGGGCTTCACTCTCCCGAATGGTGAGACAGCGAAGTTCAAGTTTCACGTCGTTGGTCAGGACAGCAGACAGTTCAAGGACGCGTCAAAGAAGTTCGCAACGCTCATGCTCGCCCATGATGCAGCTGGCACGAAGCCATCGGTTGACGAGATTCAAAACGGCAACCTCGAAATGATGACCGCGTGTGTCGTCGGTTGGGAAGACTTCACTGAAGACGACGGCACTGCGATCCCTTACAGCCCTGAGGCTGCGCGCTGGATCATCGGGCACCCTGGCACAGCGTACATCCGTGAACAGGTAGAGGCCTACATCGGGCAGCGTGCCAACTTCTTTCGTAAAAGCGACCAAGAAGCTTGAGCAGTTTGTTCGCACGAACATTGAGCTTGACGCACCGGACGCCAAGGGCATCTCGAAGCGCAAGCACATCGCCAGCTGGATAAAGCAATACAAGAAGGTCGGCAAGGACACAACCGACCTCGAAGAGCAGATCAAGCGCATTGATCTTGACCCCGTGTCACTCCACCTCGTCAAGATTTTCAACGACCTCACGCAGACACGCTCTTCGGGTTTTGCAGGTCCGCAACCAATCACGTACCTCGAAATCAAGGCCTACAGGGACTTGATGGGCGAATCATTTGGGTGCTGGGAGGTAGAGACCTTGAGGCGCATGGACACGATTCTCATTGAGACGGAAGAAAACAAGAACAAGAAGAGGGAGTCACATGGATCTATACAACATCAAGGCGATAGTGGACTTCGCGCAAGTCCTGAAGGCCGACAAAGCAGTCCAGCACCTAGGCGAGTCAGCAAAAAAGGCTGACAAGGAAACAGGCAAGCTCGACGATACGCTTTCAGGGTTTGGCGCTCTAGGTGGACCAGTTGGCGAAGTCGCTGGCCAGCTGGAAAACATGAAGAAGCGTGCAGCTGATGCCGTCGCTTCTGTCCGCAACCTCGCAACCGGCATTGGCAGCATCGCAGGAACGACGCTCATCGCCGGCACCGCACTTACGGCATTGGCAGGTTCAGCAGGCATCCTCGCTGCAATCCGCTTCACCGCAACGCTGGATGAAATCACCAAGTTGGGTGAACAGTTCGGCTACTCGGCATCCCAGGTCGCACTACTCGACGCAAAGCTTCAAGGCAGAGGCGGCATCGCAGGCTATGAGAAGGACATTGAGAAGGTCACTAAAGCTCTTGGTCGTGCCGATGAAGAAGGAAACAAGGCCTACACCGCCCTTGAGCGTCTTGGCATCAACGCAGGCAAGGCGAACGATCCGCTAAAGGTGCTCGGTGATCTGACTGAGAAGTACGGCGACAAGGTGAAGTCAGGAAACATCTCAATCGAAGAGCAAGCGGCGCTCCAGTTGGCGTTGGGTAGCGCATGGAAGGAAACCATCTTCCGTCAAAAGGAAGCAGCTGATGCGATGGCGATGTACAACGACATGCAGTCGCGTGGCATTGGCATCAGCAAGGATGGTGAGGCTGCGACCGCAGCCTACAACGACGCAATGGATGGCGCAAGCTACATCCTACAAGTGGTCGGCTCCCAGCTGGTTGCTGAAGTTGTCCCAGCATTCACAGGCCTCATCAACGCCCTCGTTGATTCGTACAAGAACGGCGGCCTAGTCAAGATTGCCTTTGAAGGCATCAAACTCGCAGCGAACCTCGTGATGGTTCCCATCCGTGCGCTGTTCAACATCTTCATTCAGCTTGACGCAGCAATCCAGTCAGTCGGCAAGAGCATCGGTGCCCTGTTCGCTGCAATTGCTACGCGCAGCCTTGATCCGTTCAAGTCGCTGAAAGAAGACCTCGCTGCAATCTGGAGCACAGCAAACAGTCGAACTGTTGGCATGTGGGGTTCAGACAGCGGTGGCATCGTCGATGCACCGTCCCGCAGTGATCGCGCAGCACGTGGACCGATCAAGCCACCGAAAGAGAAGAAGGAAAAGGAGTTCTCAAGCGGCACGTTCAGACCTGACAAGGACGCCCTTGATTGGGAAGAGCAATACAACCTGTACCTCATGCAGCAGCGGCTCGAATTGGAGAAGCTGCTTGCGGTGTATGTCCGCATGGGTGATCCGCTCGTTGAGTACCAGCGCCAGCAAAAGGAAATCGAAAACCTCATGGTTCAGTTCCCCGAGAAGGCGGAAGTGCTCTATGAAGCGTGGCTGAAGATTCAAGGCCAGATCGACGAGACGGTACAGGGCACGAAGAAAGCCAAGGATGAATTCGACATCATGGCCCGTGTCGCAGACACCGCGTTCAAGGGCCTAGAGGACTCGCTCGTCAGCCTCGCAACGACCGGCAAGCTCAACTTCAACACGCTCGTGCAAGCAATGCTTGCAGACATTGCGCGTCTCATCATTCAACTGAAGATCATCAAGCCTCTGATGGACTCGATGAAAGGCGGCGGATGGGGCAGCGCAATTGCAAGCCTGTTCTCCAAGGACGGTAACGCCTTCGGTACTTCAGGTGTCCTCAAGTCAGCAAAGGGCAACGTCTTCGACGGGCCAACGATGCATGGCTACAAAGGCGGCGTTGGCGTGCTCGGTGAAGCTGGCCCAGAAGGAGTGCTTCCACTCAAGCGAAACGCTCAAGGTCAGCTTGGCGTCATTGCTTCAGGTGGCAGCGGTGGCGGCATGGTTCAGAACAACGTCATCACCATCAACGTCCAAGGCGGCAACACCAATGCTGAGACTGGCAAGGCTATCAGCACGGAGATGGTGACCGCTGTGCGCGGCCTTGCCCGCCAGGAAATCCAAAGCGCCACTCGAAAAGGTGGACTGCTAAACCCAATATAAGGAGAAGACATGCCTCAAGTCATGCCCCTTTCAGATCGCATCAGCCAATCCAGTTCTCGAACGCAGAAAGAACGCGCAAAGGAAGCTCAGTTCGGCGGTGGCTACAAGCAGCGCGTCGCTGATGGAACCAACAGCAAGTTCGGGCTCTGGGCCATCACATACGAAAACCTTGATGAAGCAGAACGGGCAGTTGTGGTTCCTGTCCTGGATGCAGTAGGCACCACCGACTACCTCACTTGGACAGCCCACGGAGACAGCACGGAGAAGCGTTGGCGAATCACTGATGACGGCTACTCGGAGTCCTGGACTTCCGGCATCCATTCGACCATCACCTTCAACGTGGAGCAGTACTTCTAATGATCAAGCCAGAGCTACAAAAGCTAAACCAAACCTCAGGCCTCGTCTACCTCTACATCCTCGACGCCACCAACTACGGCGCTGGTGTCTTCCGATTCACTCCGAACGTCGATGGGAACGGCGGTAACGTCTCATTCAACGGCGTGCCTTACATCGGCATTCCGATGGCCGTAAGCGGGTGGGACGTGGCTTCAGCTGGTAGTCCACCAAAGCCCACAGTCACGGTCGCCAACGTCAACAAGTACATGCTCAGCACGATCATTGCGAACAAGCATCTGATCGGAGCCACTTTCACCCGAATCTGCACCTTCGCGAAGTTCCTTGATGGCGGTAGCGACGAGGACGGTTCCCAGTTCCTCCCACCTAGCACCTACGTGATCGAGCAGCTTACGTCCCACGATGACGTGCAGATCACATGGCAGCTCACGTCGATCATCGACCGCATGGGTATGCGGATTCCGAGGCGTCAGATCAACAAGGACAAGGGCTTCCCCGGCGTGTCAAGGAACCGTGTTAGATGAGCTACGCCCTCTGCGCCAAAGCGCTCAACGACTTCAAAGACCACGTCGTTGCATGCTACCCAGAAGAGGCATGCGGCTTCATCATTGGTGATGAGTTCCATCCTGTGAAGAACTCATCACCAGAGCCTCTGACCACCTTTCATGTAACACCCATTGACTACGTGAAAGCTGAGGCTCTGGGTGTCATACACGCGTTCCTGCATTCACACCCGTACAGCAAGTTTGATCCACCGAAGTGGCCGTCTGAGTGGCCTTCCGCTCATGACATGCGCTATTGGATGGATGGAACGATCCCATGGGGCATCGTCGGCACTGATGGTGAAGGCCTCACTGACATGGTGTGGCTCGACGACTCACTTCCACCGCTTGTCGGCAGGGACTTCGTCCATGGCGTCCGCGACTGCTACGGCCTCATCAGAGATTGGTTCCGTGTAAATAGACAGATCGACATACCAAACTTCGCAAGAGGCATGGAGTGGTGGTTTACAGGCGAAGACCTCTACGAGAAGAACTTTGCTGAAGTCGGCTTCGTGCCTATTGATCTCAAGGACGCAGTCATCGGCGACTGCGTGATGATGAAAGTCGCTTCACCAGTGACGAACCATGCCGCTGTCATCACCGGCCCAAACGAAATTCTTCACCACATGTTCCACCGTCTAAGCGGCGCAGACCGCCTTGACAAATGGAAGCGGCACATCGTCAGAGCCGTCAGGTACGTAGGGAGACCCAATGAAAAGAACAGTCCACTTCCATGAAGCACTAAAGCAGCGAACAGGCCACGCATCCCTCTCATTCGACGTTGACAGCCCTACACAGCTGTTCAATGCCCTCAGAAGTCAGGTTCCGAACTTTCGCAAGGTGATGCGTCAGTACCCGGAAATGAGCATCGTATTCACCGACTCTGAACGCACGCAGTTCAAGGCACTCACCCCCGACCTTGTCCAGTTCCCGATGCAACCTTGGGCAACTGACATCCACATCGTTCCAGCTGTCAAAGGCGCAGGTATCACCGAAGGTCTGTACGCCTTCTTCACGTGGCTCGGAGCATCTGCGGCCACGGCAACCATGCTGGCCACGATCACGATCAACCTCGCTGTCTCGTTCGCCATCGGTGCGATTGCCCAAGCGCTTGCTCCATCTCCAAAGACTGGATCGGGCTCGGCACGAGCAGATGAAAACCCTTCGTATCTCTACAACGGCGCAGTCAACGTCGTCGAGCAAGGGTACCCGGTGCAGGTTGTCTACGGCATTCACACCACAGGGTCAGTAGTCATCGCAGCTGGCGTAGTGGTCGAAGAGTACGGCTACGGCACCACACAGCTATCAGCACCGCCTTACGGCATCCCACCTACGGAGACCTGGCAATTCGGATAAGAGCGCGAGGGAGAAGAAGAACAAATGAGCAAGAAGAATAACAAGAACAAAAGCATTCAGATCAAGGACGGCAAGTTCACGATCACGATTCACAAAGGCGGCAGCGAACACAAGGAACTGAAGGGCGCTGGAGGCGGCAAAGGTGGTGGAGGTGGCGCGCGATCTGCAATCGAAGCACCCAACACATTGCGTTCAGCGGCAGTCGTCCGTGTCTTGGACGTGATTGGCGAAGGTGAAATCGTCGGCATTCCAGGCGGCGCGCGCGGTATCTACATCAACGGCACCCCGTTGGTGAACTCAAGCGGCGGATCGAACTTCCCTCGATCTGCATGGGCGTACAGAGTTGGTCTGCCCGATCAGCCAGCAATGAATGGCTTCGGCGGTGTCGAAGCAGAGACGATGGTGGGTTCGCCTGTCATCTACGGAAGTCCGGTGACACGAACCACATCAGACGCAGCAGTTGGCGCAGTTCGCATCACCATCCAACTGCCTCAAGGCCTCTACTCCCAAGACGTAACGAACGGCGACTTAAACGGCGCATCAGTCTCGTTCCGCATTGAGACCAAGGCGACATCTAGTGGCGCATGGACTTGGGCGCAGGACTACACGATCTCTGGAAAGACCACCACTCCATATGAGCGTCAGTTCGGCATCGGCGAGCCAGCCGCAGGAGGCACCTTCGATTGGCGTGTCACACGCTTAACCGCTGACTCGAACGTAGCTTCTACCAAGGATGCAATCGCTGTGTCTCGTGTGACCGAGATTCAGTATCCCGCGCTCGAAGTCCTCAAGTACAACAACACGGCGTATGTCGCACTGGAAATCGATGCTGAGACGGTCGGCAACCAGATCCCGAATCGATCCTACTTGGTCAAGGGCGTCAAGCTCAAGGTTCCAACGAACTACAACACGACGACCCGTGCCTACACCGGGATCTGGGATGGAACCTTCAAGATTGAATGGTCTGACAACCCTGCATGGGTGCTCTACGACCTCTTGACGAACGAGCGCTACGGACTCGGTGAGTTCATCAGCGAGAGCCAGATTGATGCCTTCTCGTTTTACGACGCAGCTGTCTACAGCGACGAGCTAGTACCGAGCGGCGTTGGCTTCGGCACGGAGCCTCGATTCACATTCAACGCAGTTCTTGCATCGAGAGAGGAAGCCTTCGGCGTTCTACAGCAAGTAGCAGGCAGCATGCGTGCAACGTTGGTCTACCAGAACGGTCTCTTGAAGGTTCTCCAAGACCGACCATCTGACCCGATTCGCCTCATCACCAATGCGAACGTCATCAACGGCAGATTCACCTATCGCGGAACGAGTCTGTTTGAGCGACACACTGGCGTCAACGTCACCTTCAACGACCGAGCGGACCGCCACCTTCAACGCATCACGACGGTTGACGCTTCGACAACTACGGGTTCGATGAAGGATGCGCTTGAGGAAGCTCAGAACATCTACGGCTACAACCCTGTCGATGTCGCTGCATTCGGCGCAACGACTGAAGGTCAGGCTATCAGACACGGCCGTTGGCTGCTGGACACAGAAATCAATCAGACGATGGTTGGTCAGTGGCAGATGTCCGTCAACGGTTTCGACCTTGAGCCTAACGACATCGTTCTTGTCTATGACGAGCACTACACGGACAAGGCGGGCTCTGGCCGCATCATCGAGGTAGACGGAACTACTGTCACGATTGACCGCCCTGTTGAGCTGGTATTCGGATCAACGATCCAAGTTCAGTTGGCAGACGGAGTCACCATCGAAGAGCGCAACATCGTCGAGACCTCGGGCACCACCGACACATTCACAATCGATGAAGCCTTCAGCCAGGACGTTCTCCCATACGCTGACTACATCCTTGTCACGACCGCGCAGC
Source organism: Hydrogenophaga sp. FW305-3-2-15-A-LB1 (assembly GCF_058787875.1). Taxonomy (NCBI): domain Bacteria; kingdom Pseudomonadati; phylum Pseudomonadota; class Betaproteobacteria; order Burkholderiales; family Comamonadaceae; genus Hydrogenophaga; species Hydrogenophaga sp. FW305-3-2-15-A-LB1. Next base: position 73,911 of record NZ_JBYTAE010000007.1, read on the forward strand.
CACGTCAGTTCAAGATTCTTGCGATCAACCAGGGCGAAGACAACAACATCAACATTGAGGCCGTCGAACACGATCCGAACAAGTACAGCCGCGTTGAAACAGGTATCGACATCCCTGCACCCATCTTCTCGAATGCGACTCCTACAACGGTGAATGCACCGACCGGACTTGTGTTCCGTGAAGTGCAGGTAGTTGACGCCAACGACGGTCTTGCCGGTATGCGGCGTTCGCTGGTGATGTCATGGCTACCACCAAGCCAGGGTGTCACTGTTCGCTACGTCATGCGTTACCGCGTTGGGCTGGAAGAATGGATCAATGAGGTCATTTCAGCGCCTACGTACACCATCGAGCAGGCGCGAGGTGGCAACTATGAGGTCAGCATCTACGGCATCTCGCTGCAAGGTAATGCAGGGCCATCCTTAGAAGGTAGCTACTCCATCAACACCAACGGGGGCAGTGTTTCAGTTCTTCACGCACCAGAAGACCTAGAGGTGATCGGTGGTGGATCGACCTACACCGGTTTTGACCTCAACTTCCAATGGCGAAACTCGGAAGACAACGCCGAAGTAGAGACAACCACGCTGCGAGACTTTGAAGTCAAGTTCATTGACACCGTCACGACCGATGTTCTTCGCATCGTGTACGTGGCTCCTGTTTCAGCGGGCGCACTGCAGACGTTCTCCTACCCATTGGGCATGAGCGTTGCGGACGGTGGCCCACGCCGGTCTGTGCAGGTCCAAGTGCGCTGCCGTGACACGAACAGCAACCTCAGCGATCCTGCAACGGTGACGTTCTCCAACCCTGTACCTGCGGCCATTGAGGACATCACCGCCACACCAGGGATCGGAAACGTACACATTCGCTTCAACCGCCCGACTGACTCAGATGTCAAGGGCATCATGGTTTGGCGGTCGGAAACGAGCAGCTTCAGTCCATCCGAAGCAAACCTGCATTTCGACTCGCTCACCAACTCGTTCGTAGACATCGTCCCTCCTGGCACGACGTACTACTACAAGCTGGCTGGCTACGATGACTTCAGCAAGCCACTTGATGGTGATGGCCTCAACGTCTCCGCAGAGTTCAGCAGCGAAGCACTACCAACCCCAGGTATTCCAGAGGTTGACGTACTCCCCGATCCTGTCGGCTACGACGGCCCTGCCGTGGTGTTCCTCTCCACGGACCAGAAGCTGTATTCCTATGAGGCTGGCGAATGGTCGTTAGTAGTCCCCGGTGATGACACCATTTCGGCTGACATGCTTAAGGCGAACTCGGTTGTTGCTGGCAAGCTAGCTGCTTCAGCAGTCGAGACCGACAACCTCGCAGCGGGTGCGGTCGTGGCTTCCAAGATCAACGTCACGGAGTTGTCGGCCATCAGCGGCGACCTTGGCACGATTACAGCTGGTGAAGCAATCCTTGGCGCAAGCCCAGCAATCTCCGGTACGTCCATGACGGGTGCGGGCCTTCGCATTTACGGTGATGGCCGCTTCGCTCTCGGTACCTCGTCACGCAACATCGTTGACAACGGTACAGACCTCTACCTGAATGGTTTCACGCAAGACGTTGTCACGTCTGTTTCCGTCGAATCGATGTTCGTTTTCGGTGGCTCCGCAATCGCAGGCCGAACGGCTTCAGGTCCGACGATTACGACTTTGCGAACTGGTTCTGTGCAGATGGGTTTCACAGGCTTCTTCGACATACGCCAGTCTGGTTCAACACTTCACTGGTGCTGGGCAAAGTACAGCTTGGCACTCACACACCCAACCACTAATGCAGTGCTCTATTCGTCCCCGTACTCCACTGTCACCGATTCAAGGCAGGCGACACCTGTAAACGGCACAGTCCCTCGATACAACATCCCTGCGAGTCTGACGCATGTTCTCACCGGCATTCCCGCCGGCACCTATCGCGTTTCGTTGCAGTGGCAGTTTGAGACCTACAACTCGGCTGGAGCGTCTGTGATCGAACTCCAAGTTGGATGGCTCTCGGGCTCGTACTTCGGTCGAGAAATCCGAATCTGATCGCACGCGGCGTTGGCACGGGCATCTTGGGGTGCTCTTTCTTTTGTCTGCTCTTCCTCTCGTCGGCGAATAAATAACGCAGGCAACAACAAGAGAAAGAGCCATGGCAACAGTCAACCTAGAAGCGCCAGTCTTCGACATCACCGTTCAGCAGGGCAAGACAGTCGAACTGTACTTCGCTGCGACGCATGAAGGAATGGCGATTGACATGAGCGGATACGACATCCGCATGCAGGTGCGTGCCTCTCATTCCGCAAAGGGTGATGCCCTCATCAACTGCACGTTGCAGAACGGTAAGGTCACTTGGGTTGATGCAGCGACCGGTCGCTACAAGCTCTCGCTCGATCCAGCTGACACCGCAGAGATTGCCGCACACCGATTTGTCGAGGACACCTTTGAAGGCGTCTACGACTTCGAACTGATCTCACCAGCCCTGAACGTCCTGGCCGGACCAAAAGGCGCATTCATCGTCAAGCGTGAAGTAACGCGCTGATCCCATTCCTACAAAAACAAAAAGGGAGCCACCATGCCAGCATCAACCTACCTAGCCAACAAGCTGCTCGACCACCAGAACGGCAAGACAACTTTCACGATGCCAACGGCAGTTCACATCGGACTGTCCACGACCACGCCGACCGCAGCAGGTACCAACGTCACTGAACCATCTGGTGGTGGATACGCACGAGTCACAACCTCTGGCGCAACCTGGGCAGCTGCATCCGCAGGTGCTACTTCAAATGCCAGCGCGATCACCTTCCCTGAAGCGTCTTCTACGTGGCTGTCTGGTGCGAACTTCACACACGTAGTCATCTACGACGCATCGACCAGCGGAAACATGCTGTCGTTCGGTGCAATCACTGTAGCCAAGTCCGCAACGGCAGGCGACACGCTGTCTATCGCACCGGGTGAACTCGACATGACGTTGAGCTGATGAACAAGGCAGGGCCAATGCAGCCCTGTTCCGGCATCAGACAACTAAAGGGAGAGACACATGGCGGTATACGCTGATCGCGTCCTTGAGACGACAACTACAACAGGCACGGGCACCTACAGCCTAGCTGGTGCCAAAGCAGGACACCAATCGTTCGATACGGCCATCGCTGGTGGTGTCGTGTACTACTGCGTGACCGATGGCACCAACTTTGAAGTCAACCTCGGCACACACACGGTCGGTTCTCCGAGCACGCTGACTCGCACGACCCTGGTTGCTTCGAGCACAGGGTCTGCAATCAGCTGGTCTGCAGGCAGCAAGGACATCTTCCTCACGGTGCCTGCAACGGCCCTGGTTCTTCCAGACAAGGCCAACACCTTCACGACTACTCAGACCTTCAATGCGCAGATTTCGGTAGCTGCGCCAGGACTGCTTGCGAACTTCATGCTGACACCAGGGTCGGCACCCACGATCCCAGCAGACGGCGCGATGTGGACCACTTCTGCAGGTCTCTACGTCCGAATCAACGGCGCAACAGTAGGTCCGCTCACAGCGAACACTGGCACGGTTACGTCAGTAACCCTCAACCAGCCCGCCGCAGGTATTACCGTCTCGGACAGCGGATCGGCAATCACCACGACTGGTTCACGCACCATTGATTTGGCGAACGACCTTGCGGCCCTAGAAGGCTTGGCCTCTACAGGCTTTGCGGTCCGCACGGGCACAGACGCATGGGCACAACGCACGATCACGGGCACTACCAACCAGATCAACCTATCGAACGGCAACGGCGTATCTGGCAACCCGACACTGACGCTGTCTTCAACGCTCGCAGTTCCTGGCACCTTTACATCCTCGAATGGTGCGAACACGTTTGGCGGCTCTGGCGCGTTCACTGTCTCGACCACTGGCGGGATTGACCTATCTGGTTCAAAGGTGGTTCTCAAGGCATCTGCTACGGGCTCTGCCTCAATCACTCTTCCACATGGAACTGCTCCAACGTCTCCAGTCAACGGCGACTTCTGGACTACATCTTCTGCTGCATTCATCCGCATCAACGGCACGACTCAGACAGTTGCGTTCCTCGCTTCACCAACCTTCACGGGTACCGTCAACACGTCAGCGCTCACTGTAGGTGGCGCGTTCACGTCATCAAGCGGGACGAACACGTTTGGTGGCTCCAGCGCGTTCAACGTCTCGACAACTGGTGGAGCGTCATTCACAGGGTCTGTCCTGCAATCGACCATTGGTTTTGCATCTGCTTGGTACAGCGCTGGCTCTGGTGCGCCAGGAACGATCAACTGGAACAACGGACAGAACCAGATACGCACGTTGACATCGAGCGGTTCGCTCACCCTAAGCAACCCTGTCGATGGCGTCACCTACACGCTGCGCATTGTCCAAGGCGGATCAGGTAGCTACACGGTCACGTGGCCGTCGATCAAGTGGGTTGGCGATACGGCTCCGACGCTAAGCACTGCTGTTGGCAAGTCCGACATCATCACGCTCAAGTACGACGGCACGTCCTACTGGGGTCAAGCTGCTATCGGGTTTGCGTGATGGCAGCATTTGTCGAAGCCCCGGCCTTCTACAGCCTCGGTACCTCCGCTACGCCGTCACCGATCTCTCTGACGGTGCCTGCTGGCGCAGAGTACGTTGCAGTTCTTGGCGTCTGCTCAGGTGACAACGTCACTGCGGGTGGGCTTGCCTCCATTTCTGGCAACTTTACTGGAACGTGGACCTCCTCTGACCGAAATTCCACACCGACTGCGGTAGCCACATTTGCCGCATATGCACCTGTAACAAGCACTGGAGCGAGCAAGACTATTACGGTAGTTTGGGACAACGCACACACGCTCGCTGGCACGGGCGTCTATGTTTGCTTTGTGCAGGGTGTAGACCCAACAACACCAGTTCTCGGCATTGACACCACTGGTGCGACTGGAACCGGTGCGACTGCTGGGACGGCGACGGTAAACAGCGAAACGACTGGTTTGGTGTTTGCCGTAGATATGCGTCTTGACACTATCGCGGCGGATGTCTACCCGGGTAACGAGTCTGGCTACACGTCGCTGCTGACTAGCAAGAGCACTGCGGCATATGCGGTGTACGCTCGCTTGCGTCAAGCGAACTCTCCCGGTTCCTCGACTACGAGCGCGACGACACAAACGACGAACGCGTCTGCGCTCTCACTCATCAGCTTCAAGTCAGCGCCGGTTGGACCCGGCATTACCTTCGTTGGCTCCGCTACTGGAACGACCACTGCGACGATGCCTACTCACCAAGTAGGCGACTTCATCTTCGTCTTCTCCTACCGTGATGGCAACACCACGGCCCCAACAAACGTCAGTGACTACTCTAGCCTGACGACCGCATCGGGAAGCACGAACTCTGCTCGTGTGTCCGTGAAGGTCGCATTGACTACCAGCGAAACCGTTGGCACTTGGACGAATGCAACATCTACGATTGTTGCGGTCTACCGCGGACTCGACTTTGACAATCCGATTGGTGGCATCAACTCAACATCCGGCTCATCTACCACGATTTCGTTCCCGGCCCTGACGATGGCAGTCACCGACGGAACGTCATGGGTTGCTGGCATGGCGGGTCATCGCTCAACAAACGTGGCCATCGAGACTGCGCCGTCCGGCATGACCAATCGCGTCTCCGTCTCTGACGCAACGGACGAGGCAGCATGGCATGACTCGAATGGTGGTCGAACAAGTTGGTCTGCAACAAACGCGTCCGTTGGCGGCACTTCCTCGGGGTATGCATCGATCACTGTTGAGCTTCGCGCTGACACGCCTGCCACGTTGACAGGACAGGCAGTTGATCTGGTTTCGACCACGTCAGGTACTCCGAAGGTCACGACTAACAAGTTTATGGGCACCCTCTACATGGTGTGCGTTGCTGACGGCGACACGCCAAGCGTCACGCAGATCAAAGCAGGCCAGAACAGCGCAGGCATTTCCGCCATTGCCGCAGAGAGCATCAGTGTTACCGACATAGGTCTTCAATTCTTCACCACTGTGACCGGGTTGACCACTGGAACACCTTACGACTTCTGGTTTGTACACACCACGCCAGTAGGAGACAGCACAGCCTACAAAGCTGACTTCACGCCTAGCAGCGGGACACCACCTTCAAACTCTGCCCTCTTCTGGGCATACCCATAAGGACCACCATGGCACTTCAAAAAGACTTTGTCACCGACTCTGGAATCGAGATCGTCAACGCATATTTCAAGATCAACACCATTGCGGGTGACCGTGAGAAGTTGCATGCCTCGATTGGCATCTACAAGGACGCACAAGCACGCCTAGATGGCAAGCCACCAGCGGGCATTCTTGAATACGTCGTCGATACACCGAACAGCGAAAACAACCTGTTCCAAGACATCTACGACCATCTGAAAACGCTGGTCGAGTTCGACGACGCACAGGACGTGTGATGCTTGGATTCGGACCGATCAGTTCATCCCCACTGTCTGGGCTGTTGAGCGGCCGAACCGTGCTGCTCGCTGCGTTGCTCGACTCCACTTCCTCGCTCACCGCTGATTCTCTTCACCGCAAGCGCGCCGTGGCGGCCAGCATCAGTGAAGAGGCTGTCCTATCCGCTGCAATCTCCCGAGCGCTTGGCCTTGCAGCTACGGTCAATGAGGGCTATGACGTTGTCGCACTACTGAGGAAACAGAAGAAAGTGGCGGCGAACATCGCGCAGCTTGAAACGCTGGATATCGTTATCGCTCGAAGCAGAGCCACTGCGTCCACCGTTGCTCAGAACTTCAACGTAGCTGCAGCACTTCTGCGTGCTCGTGGCATTTCAGCTGACATCGGCCAAACGCTAACCATGTCTATCGAGATCATGGTCGGCACTGCGATCTACCTTACAGCGGCAATCGATGCGGCCTTGACTCTCAACGTCTCGCTGACACGCAATCGAGGCATGAAGGTGCTCATCGATCAGCTTGAAGGAACGGTCACTAGCCTGCTTCGAGCGCGCAAGATGTCGGCGGGTATCACCGAGCTTGAGGCCGTCAATGCTAAGGTAGGTCGGACGTTGCAGCTGATCGTGGCGCTCGCTGAATCAAGCAGTGTCAATGCAGCATTAGCACGCAGACGTGCGCAGAGCGTTTCAATCGCAGAGGTCTTTGTCCTTGACGAAACAGACCTGATTCGACTCAAGGCGGTAGCGACACAGATCAACGAGGCAACAGCGATGGAGGTTGACAAGCTTGCGCGTAAGCGTGGGCTTCACGCCTTGATCGAACAGGTAGAGACCTACAGCGCTTCGCTACGTCGCATGCGTGAAATGGGCGTTGCAGTGGTCCAGCAATCTACGCTGACGGCTGACATGAAACGCGTTCGCTCGGTCATCACAAGCATTGCGAGCATCCAAGGCCTGACGACTTCGACGCTAAGGCGCATTCGTAGTCTTGCAGCCGACGTTGCCATGGTGCTTGGCATGACGGTGACGATTCGGATTGTCAACGTCGAGCCAGGGGTGTTCCAACTGACCATGAGTTGGTACGAGCATGTCAACCTTGGAAACGGGGTCTTCGATCAGGTCTTGAAATCCGAGACCTTCGAGGTGCGACGTGAGAGTGAACAGATCGTGTTCGACATCGGCACGGCACCTGAGATCGTCTTCGAGGTTCCAGCTGGCGAGCCTCTTCCGCAAGAGATCATCGACGCCCTGGTCAACGGCCATCAGATTCCGCACATACCGTGACCCGGTTCAAGCGGTTGTGATAGCTGCATCACAACCGCGTTTTCATCACCCCCAGAGGCACCCAGAGTGCCTTTTCTTGCATCTGGGTGCATGCAGTCTGCTCTTTGGTGCACGGAAGTGCCTCAAAACAAGGGCCCGGAATCCGTTCACACACCGTTCGGCCCTTGTGGATCGCCAAGGGCTCCCTATATGGACAAGCACGCGACGAACGGCGCAGAAAAAGAAAAGGGCCGCACTTGATTTTTCAAGAACAGCCCCCATCTATTCCGCCTGACCGCACATTTTTTGAAAGGAGCCCTATGAAGTAACCAGTCAACCTACCCCAGACCCCTCAATAGCGTGGAGATGCTTGGGTCAGTCGGTGTGCGCGTGCCTCGAAAACATCGCACACCTTCTGAGCCGGGGAGAACTGCGCCTACCTCTTGCCGAGCAGCAATCCCGCTGACGGCGATTCACACTGAAATGACCGGAGTATTTTAATGGACAAGAACCAAGACCTCATCGCCTTCCTGGAAAAGCTCGCTGCGCTGGCGGCGGAAGAACGCGCCCTGCACCCGCAGCTGGCGCAGTTCACCAAGGGTCTGGCGGTGGCGAAAGGCATCACCTGCGCCAAGCAGCTGCTCGACCAGCTGAAGGAGGCAGCATGAACTTCAAATCAGTTGCAGAACTGGCACGGCGTCTGAAGGCGTCGCTTGCACAGGAACGCGAGGTATCCACGCACTTTGACGCTGGTGGCGAACTGCTCGAACAGGTGGCACCCGCCATCGAGGATGCGCATGACGCTGAAGGCGTTCGCCACAAGGAGGCTGCATGAACCAGCCCACCCAAACCAGCAATGGCGAGGGTGGGCTTTTGCTCACCACTTCCGACCAAATCGCCATCCTTGGCGAACTTGATTGGCCCATCACCAAGCACATTCAAAGTGAGTGGCGCAGACGTGGAGTTGCCTTGGTGATGACAGCACATGAGCACCGAGTTCGTGACCTCTATATCGATGTCCATGTGAGTGGACGTCTCCACCCCAACGAGGTGCCGGGCTACTTCTTTGAGATCAAAGGGCACGACTACGGGTCGGCAGAGTGCGACGACGAGTTCCTTGAGGCTGCACACGAGTACCTTTGGGTCATCGACACATCAGAGGAATCCGCAGCGTCGATCCGACTTGGCGAGTTGCTTGCAGATCGTTTGCGTAAGCGAATTCCTGACGAACCTCTTGCAGAGGATTGGGAGTTCGGGGCCGACGATGGCGCACAAGCCTCCGCCACCGGGTGAGCAGTCGAAAATCTGGAAGCTGGTAGAGGAAATTCGGGAGCGTCAGCTTTCGGGGGAGCTACATGCCCCTGATGCTGCGTTCTTGATCTGGTCGCTGAACAACGGCGAACACCCTCTGCGCAAGCCGCCACAGAACCCGCCACCATCCGCTCAGACACTACAGAAGATGTCAGCCGATCAGGCTCGGCGTTTGATGCACGTTTTCATCGACTACCGCAGGCGCAACGTGGCGCTCTTGCACGACCACAGCAAGCCCCGAACATGGAAGGCGGCTGATGCGAAGACAAGGTTCTTCTGACGCAATGGCCCTCAATTCTTCACCGGGTTGAGGGCCTTTTCTTGTTGTACACGCCTTTGACGTGGATGAGGGCCGGACGTTTGTAAGTGTGCACGGGGCCATCCTCATAACCACGGAACCGCACCGAGAACTTCCCCGTATGCACATCGCCCTCGCGCGTCTCGTTGAACACGGTGAACCGCTCGATGGAGCGATGGAATGCGGCCTTTAGCTCCCGACGCACCGCGTAAAGCTCCGTGGGGTCTTCGCCATCAGCGACCGCAAGTTGTGCGTCTTGGTGCCGCTCGACCAACGCCCAAGCCTTTTCCTCGAACATCAGCACGTCGTCCTCTTCCTCTACGGGCGCTGTCTCATGGTGACTGATCTGCATTTCGAGCGCATTCAGCTTTTCCCGCACTAGGCTGGGATTCATCAGGCCATCGCTTACCAGTTCAATGAGTCGAGCTTGCTGCTCCTTCAGCGCCTTGACCTCTGCGTTGGCCACCACCTTGATCGTGGGCTTCTTGTCCACCAACGCGACATAGTCTTGGTCGAGGTCCAGCAGCAGCCCTTCGATCACCTCCTTCTCGAAGGCGTCGTAGTTGATGTGCCCTGCATGCTCGCAACCCGTACGGTCCAAAGCGCTGACGCAGCGGAGGTAGCGTTGAAACACGGTCTTGCTTGCACGGACGAATTTCAAGCGTGACCCGCAGTGACCGCAGAACAGAAGGCCGGTGAAAAGGTTGGGTTCGTCTTCCGCACGACGACCGCGCTTCGTCCCGATGGAGCCGCCCATGAGCCGCTGCACGTCGTAGAAGTCCGTCTTGCTGATGATGGGCGGGTAATAGTCGAGCAGTGGTGCATAGCCCGCCTGCGAGATGCGCGTCCCGATCACCGCTGGGTTTTGCAGAAGCCGTGCAACCTGCGGAGTGCTCCATTTCCACCCATAGGTTTCGTTCAGGTGGCGTGCAATGCGAAGCGACCCGATGGCCTCAGAACGCATGCGGAACACCTCGCGCACGATGTTGGCTTGATCCTCGACGATGGTGAAGCCTCGCCTGTCCTCCGTGTGCTTCAGCCACACAGGCACCTTGCCGCCTTTGAATCCAGCAGCGAGGCGTGCAGCCTTGACCTCTTTGCCCCGCTTGCTCTTGGTCGCGCTTTCCTCGTGGGCACGCTGCAGGACCATGATGGAGCCGAAGAGCGACATACCGCCGTCCTTGCTGCAGACCTCGCGGGTGTAGACCTTGGACTCGTAGTCGTTGATCGTCACGAGCGTCACACCACGATTCATGATCCCAAGAAACAACGGGAGCGAGTCCATGATGTTCGCCCGAGAAATCCGGTCCAGGCTCTCGACGAGCAGGATCACATCGTTCGGAATCAAACCGTCATCGATGGCCTTGAGGAATTTGCCAAGGGCTCCCTCCTTGAAGTTCTTGCCTTTGAAGGCAGAAATCCCGGCGTCGGTGATCGTGGTGTCGAGGGTGAGGCCGTGCTTCTCGGCGTACTGCTTGGCGAGCGTGGATTGCCGTCGTCGAGAGTCGCCATCGTCCTGGGCCTTGGACGACCAGCGTTGGTAGCTGATTGCTATCTTGGGCATGACAGTGCCTGTTGGTTGAACACTGTCAATTTTAAATTAAAGTAACATTTACACCTGAAATGCTCATCAAATGAGCGACGCCGGTGGTGCGGAAGAGGTCCCAGTCGCTGCGGTCGATGGCGGACTGGTCGCCCACCACCAGCGCGGCCAGCACGCCCGCGCTGCGCGGGTCTTCGTGCACGCGGGCCTCGATGCGCTCGGCCACGCCCTGGCGCAAGCGGTCCAGCGGGTGCCAGGGTGTGGCGCCCAGCCGCTGGGGCGCCGGGTCGCGCGGGCCGCTGCGCACATAACCGGTGGCCTGGATGCCCTGCTCCCAGAGCCAGCGTTCGCGGTCGAAGCCGTGCGGGTTGGCGTTGCCGTGCGGGCTGCGCAGGCGCACTGTGAAGCGCCAGCGGTCGCCCGCGCGCAGGCCGGGGCCGGCCCCGCCGGCCTCATCGGGCCGCAGGTACCAGCCCAGTTGCAGGCGCGGTGGCAGCGCCACCGCCTGGCCGCCGCGCGCGGCCGACTCCACCACGAACTCGAAGCGCTCACCCTGCGCGCTTCGCTGCGGCAGGGAGGCGATGCGCCCGGTCGCCTCGATGTCGATGCCTTGCAGGGCCGGGTCGAGCGCGTCGGCCGCGAAATGCACGGCGCGGGCGCCGGTGGCACCGACACCGATGAGCGCGCCCGCCACCCAGGCCAGCAGCAGCGCAGGGGCGGCACGCCGGGTCAGCCGCAAGGCCCCCAGGCCCAGCACACCGGCCAGCAGCAAAGCGCCGTAGACCTCCAGGGACCACAGCGCGGGCTGCTGCAATTGCAGCGCCACGCCCAGCACCCAGCCCAGCAGCGCCCCGAAGCCGGAATGGCGCACGATCAGACCGGGCGGCACCGCTTGGTGGAAATGTCATGTGGCCGTGGCGCAAGACTTGCTAGCATGGCTGCAAGCCGCGTCGGCCGGTTGGTGGCTCGCGGATCCATTGTTGTTCCCCTCCCAGGAAAGTCTCTCGTATGGCCATCCATGTTGCCCTGAGCCACATCACCCATTATCGGTACGACCGCCTGGTCAAGCTGGGGCCTCAGGTGGTCCGGCTGCGGCCCGCGCCGCACAGCCGCACCAAGGTGCTCTCGTATTCGCAGCGCATCGAGCCCGGCGAGCATTTCATCAACTGGCAGCAGGACCCGTTCGCCAACTACCAGGCGCGCCTGGTGTTCCCCGAGCCCACCACCGAGTTCAAGGTCACGATCGACCTGGTGGTGGAAATGGCGGTCTACAACCCGTTCGATTTCTTCCTGGAGCCCTCGGCCGAGAACTTTCCGTTCACGTACGACGAGGCGCAGAAGCAGGAACTGGCCCCCTACCTGGCCGCCGCGCCGCTCACGCCGCTGCTCAAGGCCTACGTGGCCGAGGTGGACCGCAGCGAGCGCCGCACGATCGACTTCCTGGTCGAGATCAACCAGCGGCTGCAACGCGACATCGCCTACACCATCCGCATGGAGCCCGGCGTGCAAGCGCCGGAGGACACCCTCAAGCTCAAGAGCGGCTCGTGCCGCGACAGCGGCTGGCTGCTGGTGCAGATCCTGCGCCACATGGGCCTGGCCGCGCGCTTCGTCTCGGGCTACCTGATCCAGCTCACGTCCGACGTGAAGTCGGTCGACGGCCCCAATGGCCCCGAGAAAGACTTCACCGACCTGCACGCCTGGTGCGAGGTGTTCCTGCCCGGCGCGGGCTGGATCGGGCTGGACCCGACCTCGGGCCTGCTCGCGGGCGAAGGCCATGTGCCGCTGGCCTGCACGCCGCAGCCCTCGAGCGCGGCGCCGGTGGAAGGTGGCGTGGACAAGTGCGAGGTGGAATTCAGCCACCACATGAGCGTGACGCGGGTCTACGAGTCGCCGCGCGTCACCCGCCCCTACACCGACGAACAATGGGCCGGCGTGCTGGCCCTGGGCGAAAAGGTGGACGCCGACCTGGAACAGCACGACGTGCGCCTGACCATGGGCGGGGAGCCCACCTACGTGGCCACCAGCGACCGCGACGCTGCCGAGTGGAACACCGACGCGCTGGGCCCCACCAAGCGCGGCTACGCCACCGAGCTGCTGGGGCGCCTGCGCGCCGAGTATGGCGCGGGCGGCTTCGTGCACATGGGCCAGGGCAAGTGGTACCCGGGCGAGCAATTGCCGCGCTGGGCGCTGTCGATGTTCTGGCGCGCCGATGGCGAGACCCTCTGGCACAACCCGGCCCTGCTGGCCGACGAGCGCGACGAAGCGCGCTGCACCAGCGACGACGCACGCCGCTTCACGCAGGCGCTGGCGCGCAAGCTCGGCCTGTCCACCCAGTACATCACCCCGGGCTACGAGGACACCTGGTACTACCTCTGGCGCGAGCGCCGCCTGCCGGTGAACGTGGACCCGTTCGACAGCAAGCTCGACGACGAGCTCGAACGCGCCCGCCTGCGCCGCGTCTTCGGCCAGGGCCTGGACGCCACCGTGGGCTACGTGCTGCCGCTGCAGGCCTCGGGCCGCAACGGCGCGCTCTCGAACAACGGCAAGAGTGGCTACCCGCGCATCTCGGGCACGGTGTGGTCCACCGGGCCCTGGTTCTTCCGCGACGAGCGCATGTACCTGATCCCGGGCGACTCGCCCATGGGCTACCGCCTGCCGCTGGACTCGCTGCCCTGGGTGTCGGCCGGCGACTACCCGTACCACATCGAACAGGACCCGCACTCCGCGCGCGACCCGCTGCCGCGTGGCGCGGCCGTGAAGCACCAGGTGTCACCGCACCAGGTGGGTGGCGGCTTCGCCGAAGGCGGCACGGTCTCCATGCAAGGCATGGACTTCGACCCGGATACCGAGACGGTGGAAGGCCTGCGCCCGGGCCAGCCCGGCCCCGGCGCGGCGCCCGCGCAGGCCTTGGCCGCGCGCTTCCCGCAGCGCGCCGAATCGGCCGCCTGGCTCACGCGCACCGCGCTGTGCGTGGAAGCGCGCGACCCGCACCGCGCCAACGGCCCCAAGGCCGAGAAGGCCGGCGGCGGCAAGAACCAGCACCTCTACATCTTCATGCCGCCCATGGCGCTGCTGGAGGACTACCTCGACCTGCTCGCCGCCGTGGAAGCCACGGCCGAGAAGCTGGGCATGAGCATCGTGCTCGAAGGCTACCCGCCGCCGCGCGACCCGCGCCTGAAGATGCTGCAGGTCACGCCCGACCCGGGCGTGATCGAGGTCAACATCCACCCCGCGCACAACTGGGGCGAGCTGGTGGAGCACACCGAATTCCTCTACGAAGCCGCGCACCAGACGCGCCTGTGCGCCGAGAAGTTCATGACCGATGGCCGCCACACCGGCACCGGCGGCGGCAACCACTTCGTGCTCGGCGGCGCCACGCCGGCGGACTCGCCCTTCCTGCGCCGGCCCGAGCTGCTGGGCAGCCTGCTGGCCTACTGGCACAACCATCCGTCACTGTCGTACCTGTTCAGCGGCCTGTTCATCGGCCCGACCAGCCAGGCGCCGCGCGTGGACGAGGCGCGCAACGACCAGCTCTACGAACTGGAGATCGCGCTCGCGCAGATCGGGCAGAACCGCAAGACCTACGGCGAAGACATGCCGCCGTGGATGGTGGACCGCACGCTGCGCAACATCCTGATCGACGTCACCGGCAACACGCACCGCAGCGAGTTCTGCATCGACAAGCTCTACTCGCCCGACGGCCCCACCGGGCGCCTGGGCCTGCTGGAGCTGCGCGCCTTCGAGATGCCGCCACACGCGCGCATGAGCATCGCGCAGCAGCTGCTGCTGCGCGCCATGATCGCGCGCTTCTGGAAGCAGCCCTGGCAGGGCCGCCTCACCCGCTGGGGCACCGAGCTGCACGACCGCTGCCTGCTGCCCACCTTCGTGCGCATGGACTTCGAGGACGTGCTCACCGACATGGCCGACGCCGGTTACCCCTTCGACATGGCGTGGTTCGAGCCGCACTTCGAGTTCCGTTTCCCGCTGGTGGGCGAGGTCGCCGCGCGCGGCATCGAGCTCACCCTCCGCAGTGCGCTGGAGCCCTGGCACGTGATGGGCGAAGAAGGCGCGGTCGGCGGCACCGTGCGCTACGTGGACTCCTCGCTGGAGCGCGTGGAGGTGCGTGTGAGCGGCTTCAACGACAGCCGCCACGTGATCACCTGCAACGGCCGCGCCCTGCCCCTGCAGAGCACCGGCACCGCGGGCGAGTACGTGGCGGGTGTGCGCTACAAGGCCTGGAGCCCGCCCTCGGCGCTGCACCCTTCGATCGCGGCGCACGCGCCGCTGACCTTCGACATCGTCGACACCTGGCTCAAGCGCTCCATGGGCGGCTGCCAGTACCACGTCGCCCACCCGGGCGGGCGCAACTACGACACCTTCCCCATCAACGCCTACGAGGCCGAGAGCCGCCGGCTGTCGCGCTTCTTCCAGATGGGGCACACGCCCGGCCGCATGGACGTGGCGCCGGCCCAGCACAGCCGCGAGTTTCCGTTCACGCTCGACCTGCGGACCTGAACACGCGGCCCGGGCCTGCCAGAACCTGTTTGAAGGATGCCACACGGCGATTCACGTCCCCCCGGCCCGCCGATACCCCAGCGGGCATACTCTAAGCCCGTGAATCCCGACCCCACCGAATCCCTCTTTGCCCAGTTGCGCCCGGACACCCCGGGGGCCTGGGCACTCTCCCTGTCCGTGCCGGCGGACGCGGGCCACCGCGACGAGCTGCGCGCCGGCGGCGACCCCGAGGCCTCGGCGCTGTCGCGCCCCTGGGCCAGCTTCTTCGAACACATCGGCGCCGACGGCTTCAGCGACCTCAACCGCCGCGCCGAGAACCTCGAGCGCCAGATCCGCGACAACGGCGTGACCTACAACGTCTACGCCGACGCCTCCACCGGGCTCGAACGCCCCTGGTCGCTCGACCTCTTCCCCAAGCTCATCGGTCCGCAGGACTGGGCGCAGATCGAGGCCGGCGTGTTGCAGCGCACGCGATTGCTCAACGCCATGATGGCCGACCTGTACGGCGAGCGCGAACTGCTCAAGCGCGCGCTGCTGCCGGCCGCGCTGGTGCAAGGCCACCCGGGCTACTTGCGCTCCATGCAGGGCGTGCGCCCGCCGGGCGACACCTGGCTGCACATCGTGGGCTTCGACCTCGCGCAGGGGCCCGACGGCCGCTGGTGGGTGGTCGGCCAGCGCACCCAGGCGCCCTCCGGCCTCGGCTACCTGCTGGAGAACCGCATCGCCATCGGGCGCCAGTTCCCCAAAGCCTTCGCCGGCATGAAGGTGCAGCGCCTGGCCGCGAGCTACCGCGCCCTCATGGACGGCATCAAGCGCATGGCACCCGAGGGCGAGAACGCGCGCATCGCCCTGCTCACGCCCGGCCCCTACAACGAGACCTACTTCGAACACGCCTACCTCGCGCGCTACCTCGGCCTCACGCTGGTGGAAGGCAACGACCTCACGGTGCGCGACCAGCGCCTGTTCCTCAAGACGCTCAGCGGCCTGGAGCCGGTGCACGCGCTCATCAAGCGGCTGGACGACGAGTGGCTGGACCCGCTGGAACTGCGCTCCGATTCGCGCCTGGGCGTGCCCGGCCTGCTGCAGGTGCTGCGCGCGGGCAACCTGCTGCTGGCCAACGCGCCGGGCTCGGCCCCGCTGGAATCGAGCGCGCTGCTGGGCTTCCTGCCCGCCATCAGCCGCCACCTGCTGGGCGAGGAACTGAGCCTGCCTTCGCTGGCCACCTGGTGGTGCGGCGAAGACGCCGCGCTGCGCGAGGTGCTGCCGCTGCTGCGCGACAGCGTGATCAAGCCCACCTACCCGCGTTCCGGGCTGGACACCGTGATGGGCCAGAGCCTGAGCGCGCGCGAGCTCGACGAGTGGTCGGGCCGCATGGCCCGCCACGCCGACGACTACACCGTGCAGTCCTGGCTGCCGCTGTCGCAGACGCCGACCTGGAGCGGCGAGCGGCTGATGCCCCGCTCGGCCATGCTGCGCGTGTTCGCGCTGGCCGACGGCCCGAAGTCCTGGCGCGTGCTGCCCGGCGGCATGGTGCGCCTGGCACCGCGCGGCCAGCTCATCGCCGCCATGCAGCGCGGCGGCAGCAGCGCCGACTGCTGGGTGCTCACCGACGGCCCGGTGGACCACACCAGCCTGCTGCAATCCGCGCCGAGCACGCTCACGCTGGCGCAGCAGAAACGGCCCGTGACCAGCCGCGCCGCGGAAAACCTGTTCTGGCTCGGCCGCTACACCGAGCGCGCCGAAAACAGCGTGCGGCTCGCGCAGATCGTGCTCAGCCACCTGGGCGGTGAAGAACCGAACTCGCGCGCGCTGATGGCCTGGCTGACCAGCATGGCGCGCGAGAACGCCCTGGTGCTGCCCGATGTGCCGACCGCCTCGCTCTCGGCGCGCGTGTTCTCGCGCAGCCTCATCGCCGCGCTCTCGCCCGCGCCCGGCGATGCGCTGGCCGCGCAGTCCTTCAGCGTGGGCTTCAACCTGCGCGCGCTCAAGGCGGCGGCCGCGCAGGTGCGCGAGCGCCTGTCGCAGGAACACTGGAACCTGATCGAGCGCACCGAGGCCAGTTTCGCGCGCGACTGCGCCGCCCTGTCCACCGACGCCGAGTACGCCACCGCCGAAGCCATCGCGGCGCTGCAGAACGCCAGCGAGCTGCTCGCGGCCATCACCGGTTCGCAGACCGACCGCATGGTGCGCGACGACGGCTGGCGCCTGCTCTCCATGGGCCGCCACATCGAACGGCTCATCACGCTGGCGCGCGCGCTGTCGCTCGCGCTCGAACACGGCTGCGTGCACGACCAGGCCGGCTTCGAGGCCGTGGTCGCGCTGTTCGACAGCACCATCACCTTCCACGCGCAATACCAGCAGCGGCGCGACATGGTGGCGCTCATCGACCTGCTGGTGATGGACCGCGACAACCCGCGCTCGCTGGCCTGGGTGGTGCACACGCTGCGCTCGCGCCTGGCCAAGCTCTCGCACAGCGCCACGCCGCAGGACGCGGTGCTCGCGCGCGGCCTGCCCGACCCCAACACCTGGGTGCTGCCCGACCTGAGCAACTGGCAGCGCAGCCCGGACGGCCAGCGCGTCTGGAGCGACCTGGCCGCCTTGCTCGACGGCTGCGAGATCTCGGCGATCGACCTCTCCGACGAGATCACGCGCCTGCACTTCAGCCACGCGGACCAGCGCAACCAATCGCTCGGGGCCTGACATGCTGCTGCGCATCCTGCACCGCACCCGCTACCGCTACCACGGCGCCATCGACATGGCGCAGCACATGGTGCACCTGCGGCCGGTGGACACGGCCTCGCAGCGCGTGCGCTCGCACGAGCTGCGCATCGACCCCGAGCCGGCCGCGCGCAGCGAGACCACCGACGTGTTCGGCAACCCGCGCACCTTCTTCTCGCTGCAATCCATCCACAGCATGTTGACCGTGGAGGCCGACAGCCTGGTCGAGACACAAGCGCCCGAGCCCCTGCCCGAAGGCCCGCCCTGGCGCGGCATGAACTGGGAGCGCGTGCGCGAGCATTTCCGCTACCGCGCCCAGGCACCGTTCGACGCGGCCAGCGAGTTCCTCTTCGCCTCGCCCTACGTGCCGCGCGACGACGCCTTTGCCGCCTTCGCCCGCCCGGCCTTCAAGCCCGGCCTGCCGGCCCTGGAAGCGGCGCGCGCGCTGATGGAGCGCATCCACAACGAGCTGAGCTACGAGACCCACAGCACCGAGGTGAACACCCCCGCGCTCGACGCCCTGGCGCAAGGCAAGGGCGTGTGCCAGGACTTCGCCCACATCATGCTGGGCTGCCTGCGCTCGCTCGGCCTGCCCGCGCGCTACGTCAGCGGTTATCTGCTCACGCGCCCGCCGCCGGGCAAGCCGCGCCTGATCGGCGCCGATGCCTCGCACGCCTGGGTCTCGGTGTACGTGCCCCTGCCCGCCTCGGCCGATGACCCCGACGCCGCCCCCACCGGCGCGTGGTTCGACTTCGATCCCACCAACAACCGCTGCGGCTGGGGCAGCCCGGGCGAGGACTACGTGACCCTGGCGATCGGGCGCGATTTCGCGGACGTCTCGCCCATGCGCGGCGTGATCCAGAGCGGCGCGCGCCACACGCTGGCGGTAGCCGTGACGGTGGCCCCGCCCGACGAACTGGAACAACTCCAGACGGCCGAAGACGCCTGAACCCGTCGATAGAATGGACCGCTCATTCTTCAGGAGCCTTCCATGAGCATTTACGACAAGCTGACCCAACTCGGCATCACCCTGCCGCCCGTGGCGGTGCCCGCCGCGGCCTATGTGCCCTTCGTGCAGACCGGCAAGCTGATCTTCCTGAGCGGCCACATCGCGAAGCAGGACGGCAAGCCCTGGGTCGGCCAACTCGGCCTGACCATGACCACCGACGAAGCCAAGCCCGCGGCGCGCGCCGTGGCCATCGATCTGATGGGCACGCTCGCCGCCGCCTGCCAGGCCGCTGGCACGGACCTCAATGGCGTCAAGCGCATCGTGAAGGTGCTCAGCCTGGTCAACTCCACCGCCACCTACACCGAGCAGCACCTGGTCACCAACGGCTGCAGCGAGCTGATCGGCGAGGTGTTCGGCTCGGCGGCCGGCGCGCACGCGCGCAGCGCCTTCGGCGTGGCGCAGCTGCCCCTGGGCGCCTGCGTGGAAATCGAGCTGATCGCAGAGTTGAAGTAACCCCCCGCGCGCCTTCGGCGCTCCCCCCTTGAAGGGGGGCGACACCTTGGGCCGGCAGAGCCGGACCCTGGGTGTCTCTGGACGGGCTCCCCCACTCCAGCCCGGTTACTTCTTCTTGCGTTCGTTGGCGCGCCGCACCTGGCGGCTCTGGGCGGTTTGCGGGACCGCCTTGGCCTGGCCGGCACGGCGCCTCGCAAAATACCGCGTGGCGAAGCGCGCGACGCCAAAGGCCAGCGCCGCCATCACCGCGGCGATCACGATTCCCGTCCATTCGCTGTTGTCCATCGTCAGCTCACCTGCGTCATTTCATTCGGATCCGGCGGGCGCCAGGAAGCGCTCGAACCGTTCCAGTTCCTCGTCCAGCGCGCGCCGGAAAACGGCATCTCGGGGGCGCGCCTCGGCAAACCCCAGTTCGTGCCGAAGCTGCCCGCGCTCCAGGCGCAGGTTGGCCCAGCCCACCATGCGTTCGCCCCACAGCACCGGCAGGGCGTAGTGGCCCATGGTGCGCTTGGGCGCTGGCACATAGGCTTCGAAGCGGTATGCCCAGTCCCACAGCATCTCGAACCGCCGCCGGTCCCACACCACAGGGTCGAACGGCGCAAGCAGCCGCACCCCTTCATCGGGCTGGTGGCGGCGCGAAGCGGGGTTTTCATCGGCCGGCCAGAACCAGGTGGTGCCGTCGATCACGGCATGGCCATAGCGTTCGCGCGCGGTCTTCACCACGGCGCGTGCCTCGACCGACAAGTGATTGGCGCCGTAGCGCAGCAGGGTGACCAGGTAGCCGAGGCTGGGTGCCGGAATGGGTGCGTACAGCGCCACGATGACATCGACCAAGGCCTGGGCTCGCGCCAGACGCGCCGCCGGGCTGTCGTCCTGCTCGGTGTGCCGCATCGCCTCGTACACCCGCGTGCCCGATTCGCGGCGGCGCACGCGCAACCAGCCGTGGTGGTGCATGTCGTCGAGCAGCCGGGTGCTGGCATTGAGTTCACCACCCCAGTAGCCGGCCACGCGGCCATGGTGCACGAAGGCCTCGCCCACCTCGCGCGGGTGGACCACGCCACGCTCCTGCACGAAGGCCAGCAGCTCGCGCGCGCGGTCCGTGGTGGCCGCGTCCCAGGGCCGGCGCGGCGTGCGCGGGTGCAGCAGCGCCAGCATCTCGCGCGGCACGAAGCCGTAGTTGACGAACGCGTCCTCCTCCACACCCAGCCGCTCGTAGCGGCGCTCCAGGTCGCCGGCGCGGTAGTCGCGCACCCGCTGGTAGAGGATGAGGTCCTGCGCGCGCGCCGGCGCGCGCATGGGATCGGCCTGCACGAAACCGAGCCGGCGGATCGCGGCCGGCAGCGTCACGGGTTTGAACAGGCTGCGCGCGATCGCATAGCGGCGCAGCTCGGCCAGGGTGGGCGAGCGCGCCATGGCCGCCTTACTCCACCCGCGTGATGCGGCTGGGCTTGAAGCCGAGATCGGCCGCCTTGCCCTTGCGGGCCCGCGCGGCGCGCGCGTTGTTGAGGCTGCGGATCTCCAGCGTTTCCTCGCGCTCCTTGCCGCCGCGCCCGATGCCTTCGATCTTCACGCTGCGGGTGTAGGCGGCGGCGCCGGCCAGGGTGTCCTTGGCTTCGAGGTCGATCAGCATCAGGCCACGGCCGCCCTTCTCCATCAGCTTGAGTTCGCCGATCTCGAAGGTGAGGATGCGCCCGCCGGTGGAGGCGCAGCACACGTGCGTGGCCGGCACCAGCGGCACGCCGCCGGAGGTGAAGGCCGCGTGCGACGGCGCGCACGGCGTTTCGCCTTCGCCGAGGTTGAGGAAGGTCTTGCCGCCGCGCTGGCGCGACACCATGTTCTCCACCGTGGCCAGGAAGCCGTAGCCGCCGCTGCTGCTGAGCAGCAGCGCCGCATTGGCCGGGCCGGCGAAGTAGTGCAGCGGCTGCGTGCCGCTTTCGAGTTCGATCAGCGTGGTGATGGGCTGGCCGTCGCCGCGCGCGCCCGGCAGGCTGGCCACGGGCACCGAGTACACGCGCCCGTTGCTGCCGAAGGTGATGAGCGTGTCCACCGTGCGGCACTCGAAGGTGCCGTACAGGCCGTCGCCGGCCTTGAACGCGAAGCTGCCGGCCTCGTGGCCGTGGCCGGTGCGCGCGCGCACCCAGCCCTTGCTGGAGATCACCACCGTCACCGGCTCGTCCACCACCTTGATCTCGGCCACGGCCTTCTTCTCGGCCTGGATCAGCGTGCGGCGCTCGTCGGCGAAGGTCTTGGCGTCGGCCTCGATCTCTTTCACCATCAGGCGCTTGAGGCTGCCGGGGTTGCCCAGGATGTCTTCGAGCTTGCCCTGCTCTTCGCGCAGTTCCTTGAGTTCCTGCTCGATCTTGATGGCTTCGAGCCGCGCCAGCTGGCGCAGCCGGATTTCCAGGATGTCCTCGGCCTGGCGGTCGCTGAGCTTGAAGCGCTCGATCAGCGCGGCCTTGGGCTCGTCGCTGTGGCGAATGATGCGGATCACCTCGTCGATGTTGAGCAGCACCAGCTGCCGGCCTTCGAGGATGTGGATGCGGTCCAGCACCTTGGTGAGGCGGTGCTGCGAGCGGCGGGTGATGGTGCCCTGGCGGAATTCGATCCACTCGGTGAGCATCTGCCGCAGCGACTTCTGCGTCGGCCGGCCGTCGAGCCCCACCATGGTGAGGTTGATCGGCGCCGAGGTTTCCAGGCTGGTGTGGGCCAGCAGCGCGGTGATGAGTTCCTGCTGCTCGATGCGGCTGCTCTTGGGCTCGAACAGCAGGCGCACGGGCGCGTCCTTGCTCGACTCGTCGCGCACGCCATCCAGCACCATGAGGATGCTGGCCTTGAGCTGCGTCTGCTCCTGCGTCAGCGCCTTCTTGCCGGCCTTCACCTTGGGGTTGGTGAGTTCCTCGATCTCTTCGAGCACGCGCTGCGTGCTCACACCCGGCGGCAGCTCGGTCACCACGAGCTGCCACTGGCCGCGCGCGAGGTCTTCGATCTTCCAGCGCGCGCGCACCTTGAGGCTGCCGCGGCCGGTGCGGTAGGCATCGGCGATGTCGCCGGCCGGGCTGATGATCTGGCCGCCACCGGGGTAGTCGGGCCCGGGCAGCAGCGTGAGCAGCTCGTCGTCGGCCAGCTTGGGGTTCTTCACCAGCGCCACGCAGGCGTCGGCCACCTCGCGCAGGTTGTGGCTGGGAATCTCGGTGGCCAGGCCGACGGCGATGCCGCTGGCGCCGTTGAGCAGGTTGAACGGCAGGCGCGCGGGCAACTGCTTGGGCTCGACGGTGGAGCCGTCGTAGTTGGGCACGAAGTCCACCGTGCCCTCGTCGATCTCGTCGAGCAGCAGGGTGGTGATCTTCGCCAGGCGCGCTTCTGTGTAACGCATGGCCGCGGCACCGTCGCCGTCGCGCGAGCCGAAGTTGCCCTGGCCGTCGATCAGCGGATAGCGCTGCGCGAAGTCCTGTGCCATGCGCACCAGCGCGTCGTAGGCGGCCTGGTCGCCATGCGGGTGGAAGCGGCCCAGCACGTCGCCGACCACGCGCGCGCTTTTCACCGGGCGCGCGGCCGTGTTGCGGTTGGGCCCGCTGAAGCCCAGCCCCATGCGGTCCATGCTGTAGAGAATGCGGCGCTGCACCGGCTTCTGGCCGTCGCACACGTCGGGCAGGGCGCGGCCTTTCACGACCGAAAGCGCGTATTCGAGGTAGGCGCGCTGCGCGTAGTTCGCGAGGTTCATGCCGTCGTCGTCCGGCGCGGACAGCGGCAGTTCAGGAGTTTCAGTCATGGCAAATCAGTTCTTCGTTCAAGGCGGCGATTCGGTCAAGGACACCGCAGATCCGGCTCTGCCGGTCTGCCAGTGTCGCCCCTGAGGGGTGACGCGAAGCGGCGCGGGGGGAGTTCAACTAGATATCGATTTCGACCGAGTCGCCATGCAACTCCATCAGCTCGCGGCGCGAGGCGGCTTCGCCCTTGCCCATGAGTTTGGTGATGAGGGCTTCGGTGCCGGCGAAGTCGATCGCGCCGAGCACGACCGGCATGAGGCGGCGCGTATCGGGGTTGAGGGTGGTGTCCCACAGCTGCTCGGCGCTCATTTCGCCCAGGCCTTTGAAACGGCTGATCTGGCATTTCTCGGGCGGCACGCCGTCCTTGGCGGTCTTGTCGAGGATGGCGTGCAGCTCGCCTTCGTCCAGCGCGTACTGCTTGGCCGCCGGCTTCTTGCCGCGCGCGGGGATGTCCACGCGGAACAGCGGCGGGCGCGCCACGTACACGTGGCCGGCCTCGATGAGTTTGGGGAAGTGGCGGAAGAACAGCGTGAGCAGCAGCACCTGGATGTGCGAGCCGTCGACGTCGGCGTCGGACAGGATGCAGACCTTGCCGTAGCGCAGGCCGCTGAGGTCGGGCGTGTCGTTCGGGCCGTGCGGGTCCACGCCGATGGCGACCGCGATGTCGTGGATTTCGGTGTTGGCGAACAGGCGGTCGCGCTCGACTTCCCAGGTGTTGAGCACCTTGCCGCGCAGCGGCAGCACGGCCTGGCTTTCCTTGTCGCGGCCCATCTTGGCGCTGCCGCCGGCCGAGTCGCCCTCGACCAGGAACACCTCGTTGTGCGCGAGGTCCTTGCTCTCGCAGTCGGTGAGCTTGCCGGGCAGCACGGCCACGCCGGAGCCCTTGCGTTTTTCGACTTTCTGGCCGGCCTTCTGCCGCGACTGCGCGGCCTTGATGGCGAGCTCTGCGAGCTTCTTGCCGTAGTCCACGTGCTGGTTGAGCCAGAGCTCGAGCGCGGGGCGCACGAAGCTGCCGACCAGGCGCACGGCGTCGCGCGAGTTCAGGCGCTCCTTGATCTGGCCCTGGAACTGCGGGTCGAGCACCTTGGCCGAGAGCACGTAGCTGGCGCGCGCGAAAACGTCTTCGGGCAGCAGCTTCACGCCTTTGGGCAGCAGCGCGTGCAGTTCGATGAAGCCCTTGACCGCCTGGAACAGGCCGTCGCGCAGGCCGCTTTCGTGCGTGCCGCCCGCGCTGGTGGGGATCAGGTTCACGTAGCTCTCGCGCACCGGCTGGCCGTCTTCGGTGAAGGCCACGCACCAGGCCGCGCCCTCGCCTTCGGCGAAGCTGTCGTGCCCGCTGTCGGCGAAGCCTTCGCCCTCGAACAGGGGAATGACCGGCTCGCCGGTGAGCGTCTGCTGCAGGTAGTCGCGCAGGCCGCCCTTGTAGAGCCAGGTCTGGGTGTCCTTGGTCTTTTCGTTCACCAGCGTCACGCTCACGCCCGGCATCAGCACCGCCTTGCTGCGCAGCAGGTGGGTGAGTTCGGCCATGGGCAGGGTGGCGGCTTCGAAGTACTTGGCGTCGGGCCAGGCGCGCACCGTGGTGCCCTGCTTGCGGTCGTCTGCGCCCTTGGGCGAGATCACCAGCGGTTCGATCACGTCGCCAGCGGAGAACGCCAGTTTGGCCACCTGGCCCTCGCGGAAACTGGTCACTTCCAGCCGGGTGGAGAGCGCGTTGGTCACGCTCACGCCCACGCCGTGCAGGCCGCCGGAGAAGCTGTAGGCGCCGCCCTTGCCCTTGTCGAACTTGCCGCCCGCGTGCAGGCGGGTGAACACGAGTTCGACCACCGGGGCTTTTTCCTCGGGGTGCAGGCCGAACGGGATGCCCCGGCCGTCGTCTTCCACACTGACCGAATGATCGGCATGCAGCGTGACCTTGATCTTCTTGCCGTGCCCGGCCAGGGCCTCGTCGGCCGCGTTGTCCAGCACTTCCTGGATGATGTGCAGCGGGTTGTCGGTGCGGGTGTACATGCCCGGCCGCTGCTTGACCGGTTCCAGCCCCTTGAGGACGCGGATCGAGCCTTCGGAGTATTCGTTGGGTGTTTGGGTCGCCATGGGGGCGGATTGTATGCCCCGAAGACTGTATGCAAATACAGACTTTCGGCTTCAGGCCGACCAGCGATGCGCGCGATTCATCAGTGGCGCGGGAAAATATCAAGCCTTCGCGGCATGCCCGTGACAGGCAAGGCCCATCCATCTTCGCTACAGTTCCCGGATGCCCTCGACCCCCACC
>NZ_JBYTAE010000008.1:0-97229 GCF_058787875.1 Hydrogenophaga sp. FW305-3-2-15-A-LB1
ACCCTTGACGGGAGGGGCGGCCTATCATGAAACCCATGACCCAGATCCCTCCCTCCCTGCCTCTGCGGGCGCTGTTCGACGCGCAGTACAACGCCAGCCGCGCCCAGGTGGACGTGCCACTGGCATTGCGGCGCGACCGGCTGGCCCGACTGCGTGCCCTGATCGACAGCCACGCGCCGGCCCTGGCCGAGGCAGTGGAGGCCGACTTCGGCGTGCGCTCGCCGCAGCTCACCGAGGCGGCGGACCTGTTCGTGCTGCGCGCGGGCATGGCCCAGCTGCACAAGCACCTGCCCGGCTGGATGAAGCCGCAGCGCGTGGCCACGCCGCTGTACCTGCAGCCCGCGCGGGCCCACATCCAGCGCCAGCCCCTGGGCGTGATCGGCGTCATCGGTCCCTGGAACTACCCGCTGCAACTCACGTTCGGCCCGGCCGCCACGGCGCTGGCGGCCGGCAACCGCGTGATGCTCAAGCCCAGCGAACTCACGCCCCACACCTCGGCCCTCATGGCCACGCTGGTGCAGCAGGCTTTCGCGGCCGACGAGTTCAGCGTGGTGCTGGGCGGGCCGGACGTGGCGCAGGACTTCTCCCGCCTGCCGTTCGACCACCTGTTCTTCACCGGCTCCACCCAGGTCGGCCGCCAGGTGGCGGCGGCCGCGGCGGCCAACCTCACGCCCACCACGCTGGAGCTGGGCGGCAAGTCACCCTGCGTGATCGATGCCTCGTGCGACCTGAACGATGCGGCCGTCAAGATCGCGCACGGCAAGCTGCTCAACGCCGGCCAGACCTGCATCGCGCCCGACTACGTGCTGCTGCCGCGCGACCGGGAGGCCGAGTTCGAACGCGCCTACACCGCCGCCGTGGCGCGCCTGTTCCCCAGCATCGCGGGCAACCCCGACTACGCCGCCATCGTGAGCGAGCGGCACCAGGCGCGCCTGGTCGCGCTGCTGGACGAAGCCCAGGCAGGCGGCGCGCGCGTGGTGAATGTGGCGCCACCCGGTGGCACCAGCGGCGGTGCGCGCCAGATGAACCCCGTGCTGGTGTTCGATGCGGCGCCGGGCCTGCGCCTGATGGGCGAAGAAATCTTCGGTCCCATCCTGCCGGTGGTGGCCTACGACGGCATCGACGACGCCATCGCCTTCATCAACCTGCGACCCCGACCGCTGGCGCTGTACTGGTTCGGCAGCGACACCGCCGCGCGAGACAGGTTGCTGAACCGCACGGTCAGCGGTGGCGTGACGGTGAACGACACGCTGATGCACATCGCGCACGAAGGCCTGCCTTTTGGTGGCGTGGGCGAAAGCGGCTGGGGCTCGTACCACGGCGAGGCCGGCTTCCTGCGCTTCACGCAGCAGAAGCCGGTGCTGGTGCAGTCGCGTTGGGCGATGGGCTGGCTGTTCTACCCGCCATATGGGGCGCGGTTCCAGCGTGTGATGGGGTTGCTCAAGCGCTGGCTCTGAGTCAGGCACCCGCCACCGCGTCGTCGTCGGTCTCCGCCGTGGCCCCGGTCGTGGCGCACTGCAGCAAACCTTCTTGCTGCAAACGCTGCAGAAGTTCTTTCACATCGTTGCCCAGCAGGCCCACCAGTTCCTGCTCGCTGCGCCTGCCGTTGGCCAGCAACAGGACGGTGTGTGTCTGGCGGCCCAGTCGGTCGGGCCAAGTGAGGGCATCCCAGGCGCGGGATGTCTTCACGTAGCGTTGGTTGTTGCATTCCATCTTTTTACTCCCCGAATCTCGGCACCATTCTGGCCCGAGCATGTCCCATGCTGCCTGTCAGATATGACAGCTCCTTGAAGGGCGGAAAGACGGCCGCGCCGAGTCTCCTTCAGCGTTGCTGGCCGTCGGCCCGCAAGCCCCAGCGCGTTGGCGGATGGCCCATGGCCGCCTTGAACATCGCGCTGAACGCACTGTCGCTGGCGTAACCCGTGGCCGCCGCCACCTGACCGATGGGCATGCCCCGGGCGAGCATAGGCAAGGCGTGTGCCAGCACCGCCTGCTGCCGCCATTGCTGGTAGGTGGTGCCCAGTTCTTCGCGGAACAGCCGCGCCACGGTGCGTTCGCTCGCGCCGGTGTCGGCCGCCCACTCGGCCAGCGTGGCGCGTTCGCCGGGCGCGCGCAGCACCGCCTCGCACAGGGCGCGCAGCCGCTTGTCGCGCGGCAGCGGCACGCCCAGGGTCTGGGTGTCGGCGTGCGCCAGCTCGTCGAGCACCAGATCGGTCAGCAGGCGGTCGCGCGCCGGTTCGGCCGCTCGCCGCGTGGCCGCGTCCATGGCCTGGATCAGCTCGCGCAACAGGGGGGAGACGACGATCATGCGGCAGGCCGTCCAGCCGGCGGGCGCGGCGCCCGCGTGGATGTAGAGCGTGCGCAACTCGGCGGCCTCGCGCACCGTGACGGCGTGGCGCATGCCGGGCGGAATCCACACCGCGCGCGAGGGCGGCACGATGTAGGTCACCGCCTGCAGGCTCGGGTCGTCGGGAGAGGCCATCGCCTGCACGATGCCCGTGGCGCAGTAGGCCAACTGCCCCCAGGGGTGGCGGTGCGGTTCGAAGTGGGTGTCCGCGCTCAGGTCGCGGGCGCGCACGCGCACCGGGCGGGCCGCGTCGGGCGTGAAGGGATCGGTGTCTCCGAGGAGCGTGGGGCCGGGGCGAGGGCGCTGAGGCATCGTTTTGGTGCGTTGGCGGACTTTCAACGAATTCTGACAGATCGTCGCGATTCGGCGAAGTCGGGCCGATCTACGATCACGCCATGTCTTCCTCCAGCACCACCTCATCCCTGCCGCCGCCCGTGGCCCTGCGGCAGGACGCCAGCCTCATCGGGCTGGTGGGCCTGGCCCACATGGTCAGCCATTTCAGCCAGCTGCTGCTCGCGCCGCTGTTCCCCTGGCTCAAGGACGCGTTCAACGCCAGTTACGCGGAACTGGGTTTCCTGATGACCATCTTCTTCGTCACCTCGTGCGCGGTGCAGACCGCCTCGGGTTTCGTGGTGGACCGCCTCGGTCCCCGCCCGGTGCTGTTCGCCGGCCTGGCGCTGCTGGGCGTGGCGGCTTTCGGGTTCGCGGCCAGCACCGGCTACTGGATGATGGCCTTCTTCGCCATCGTGGCCGGCATCGGCAACGGGGTGTTCCACCCGGTGGACTACACCCTGCTCAACCGCAAGGTGAGCGCGCCCCGCCTGGGGCACGCCTACAGCGTGCACGGCATCACCGGCAGCCTGGGCTGGGCGCTGGCGCCGGCCATGATGGTGCCGATCGCGCTGGCCTTCTCCTGGCGCGCGGCCCTGGCCAGCGCGGGTGTGCTGGCCTTCGCGGTGCTGGCCGTGCTGTGGTTCAACCGCGAGCGCCTCAGCCTGCCGGCCGCGCCCAAGCCGGTTCAGGGACCGGCCCACGCGGCCACGGAAAGCTCCACGGCTTTCCTGCGCATTCCGGCGGTGTGGATGTGTTTCGGTTTCTTCTTTTTCTATGCCATGGCGCTCAGCGTGGTGCAGGCTTTCGCGCCCGAAGCCGCGCGCCAGCTGCACGGCGTGCCGCTCGCGCTGGTGGCGGTGTGCCTGACGATCTACATGGTCTGCGCGGCCGGCGGCATGGTGCTGGGTGGCTTCCTCGCGTCCGACCCGGCGCGCTGCGAGCGCGTGGTGGGCGTGGGCTTTGGCCTGGCGGCGGTCATCGCGCTGGTGCTGGCCTTTGCCCATGTGCCGGCGGCGGTGGTGCCGGTGCTGTTCGGCGCCATGGGCTTCTCGGCCGGCATCGCGGGCCCTTCGCGCGACCTGCTGGTGAAGAAGTCCACGCCCGACAACGCCACCGGCCGTGTGTACGGCGTGGTGTATTCCGGGCTGGACATCGGCCAGGCCATCTCGCCGCTGATCTTCGGCGTGCTCATGGACCACGGCCAGTTCCAGGGCGTGCTGATCGGCCTGGCGGTGGTGCAGGCGGTGCTCATCGCGAGCGCTTTCAACGTGCGCCGGGTGCGGCGCACCGTTTTGGCGCCGGCCTGAAGCCGGCCGGCCACCCGGGCGCCGCCGATGCCGGTGTTGCGCCCGGCTGCCGAATATTTGCCGCCCTTCACGCGGTGGGCCTTGCCAGCGGGTATAAAAGCATCTTGATACATATACCCACCCGGCCGATTCCCGCACACCGCCCATGACGGCGCCCTCCCGTTTGCTGCAGCAGTGCTTTCAGGAAGCACTCTCTGGCGCGCCCGACATGCTGGCGCGCTGCGCCGACTCGGCCATCGCCAGCCTGCAGGCCGCGGAAAAAGCCTCCAAGGAAGTCGCCCAGCGCGACCGCCTCGCTCTGGCCTGGTGGGGTCTGTTGCAGAACAAGATCCAGTGGGGACGCAGCTTCTCGCAGCACCTGCGCGATGCCCTGATGGCCTCGCCCGAGATGAACAGCTCGCGCCCGGCCCTGCTGTCCGAGTCCTCCCTGCTGTCGCTGGTGGAGGACGACGCGGTCAACGAGTCGCTCGAATCGGCCCGGCTGGTGCACAGCCTCATGCCGGTGGTGGAGCAGCAACTCGGCGTGCTCGATGCCCTGATGAGTTCGGTGATCGGCCTGCAGACGGTGCAGGCCGAGCGCAACCCCATGCGGCCTTCGGTGTTCGTGCGGGCGCTGCGCGAGCTCATGGCCTCGGCCGAGTCCGAGCCCGAGGTGCGCGCCCTGTGGTTGCGGCACATGGGCGACGCGCTGGCCCGCGAGCTGCAGAAACTCTACGAGCGCGTGGCGCTGATCCTGCAGCGCGCCAACGTGCAGGAAGCCGGCTACCGCGTGCGGCTGGTGGAAGAGTCGGGCGCGTCCACCCGATCCGGCGGCCTGTCCACCCGCTCGGGCAACCTGGGCACGTCGTCCCGCGCGGCCGGGCTGGGCGTCCCGCCCAGCAGCCAGTGGCAGGACGCCGGCGACACCGGGGGCAGCGGCCACCACGCGCCGGGCTGGGCCAGTGCCGATCCACTGCCGTCCATGCAGACGCTGGCGCGCATGCAGCCGGGTGAAGACCACCAGGTCTTCCATGACTTCCTGAAGCAGGGCGGCAAACACTTCGACCGCCACCTGACCCCGGACTACTACGAGCAGGTGAGCGAAGAGCTCGCCGCCATCGAGGCGTTTGCCGCGATCCCGGTGCTCGACGAGTCCATGATCCTGGAGCAGCAGACGCAGTACCGCGACCTGCCGGTGGTGGACCGGCCGGCGCGCGAGATCGGCATCTCCAGCCAGCTCAGCCACAAGGCCTGGGGCACCTACGCCGCCGCGCACGAGCGCTCGCGCGTGCTCATGCACCTCAAGCAGAAAGCGCAGCGCGTCAGCCAGGCCGTGGGCCTGGACCTGGTGCGCACGCTGGTCAGCCAGGTGGCGAGCGATCCCTTGCTTCTGGGGCCGGTGCGCGAATCGGTGGTGGCGCTGGAGCCGGCGCTGTTGCGCCTGGCCATGGCCAACCCGCGCTTCTTCAACGAAGACGAACACCCCGCGCGGCGCCTGATCGAGAGCGTGGCGCAGCGCAGCTTCAAGTTCAACGACGAGTTCGCGCCCGAATTCGACAGCTTCTTCCAGCCGGTGCAGAGCGCGTTCAACGAGCTCAATGCCACCGCCACCCGCGACCCCCAGCCGTTCGCCGACGTGCTCACCGAGCTGCGGCAGGGCTGGGAAGCGCAGGACCAGAAGGAACTCGCGCTGCAGGACAACAGCCTGCAGTCCATCCGCTATGCCGAAGAGCGGCAGGCCATGGCGGACCAGATCGCCTGGGACCTGAGCCAGCGGCCCGACGTGGACAACGCGCCCGGCGTGATCCTCGATTTCCTCTACGGCCCCTGGTCGCTGGTGATCGCCTCGGCCAAGCTCAACGAGCCGGACGAGGCCGACCCCGGCGGCTACCGCAAGGTGGTGTCCAACCTGCTGTGGAGCGTGAAGAAGGAAGTCACGCTCAAGCGGCCCAAGGAGTTGTTCGCCATGGTGCCGGGCATGCTCGCCACGCTGCACGCGGGGCTGGACATGCTGGGCAAGACGCGCGAGGAAACCAAGCCCTTTTTCGATGCGCTGATGCGCCTGCACCAGCCGGTGCTGGGCCTGCGCCGCGCGCGCATCCGCGCCGACGCGAGCCACTCCGGCCTGCCGCCGATGGAGAACTCGGGCGCGATGCCCCTGGAGGAGGTGCCTTCCTCCATGTCCATGGACCTCGACGAAACCCTGCCCGCCACGCCCGAGCAGCGCAAGCCGAAGCCGCGCGCGCAGCCCTGGCTGGGCAAGCGCGAGCTGGAAGCCGCCGGTTTCGAGGACACCATGCCGACCGATTACGGCGACCTCATCGAAACCCAGGTGCAGGCCCGCGCCAGCGAGGACGATTCGCAGGCCGCGGCCCTGGCCGAAGAGGGCGAACTGGAAGACATCAACGCCGCCGCTACGCTGGTGGGCCTGCACGAAGGCGACTGGGTGGACCTGTATTCCCACCGCGAGTGGCTGCGCGCCCAACTCATCTGGGCCAGCAGCAAGGGCACGCTGTTCATGTTCGTGAGCCGGGGAGGCCGGCCGCATTCGATGACCAAGCGCAGCTGCGAACGCCTGATCGCCAGCCGCCTGTTGCGCCCGGTCAATACGCAGCAGGGTGTGGTGCAGAAGGCGCTGCAGGCCATGAAAAAGGCCGACCCCGCCGCCTCGTCGAGGTCGGCGGAGTCGGCCGCGGGCGGTGGTGGGGGGTGGGGCCCGCGGCCTGACGGCCGTCGCCGTTCACGGCCCCGCGTTCCAGCGGCGCACCACGATCTGCGTGCCGGTGGCGGAGAAGAGCTGCGCCCATCCGAGCACCGCGTGGCCTTGCCCGTTCATGGCCAGGGCCGGGGTGTACGACGGGTCGGTGTAGGTTTCCACCACCTCCGCCGTGAACCAGCCGCTGCCCGGCGTCAGGCGCGACACCGTGACGTTGCTGCCCACGGGATCGACCCAGGCGACCATCGCGCGGTCCGCGCTGTCCACGCCCACCACCGGCAGGCTGTCCCAGGTGCCGCCGTTGGCGCTGCGCAGCGTGGTCGGGCCGCTGAAGGCCACCGCCTGCGGGGCGGCCGCCGCCGCGTTCAGCGATTGGTCGGCATCGCCCCAGACCACCACCGCCGTGCCCGCCGCGTTCATGCGCAGCACCGGCGTGCTGACGAAGCCTTGCGTGTTGGGCACGGCTGGTGCCACGGTGCCCACCGCCGGTTGCCAGGCGCCGGCATTGAAGCGTTTGAACCAGATGGCGTTGTTGCCGGTGCCGCCCGCGATGTCGAGCTGGCCCCAGGCCAGCAGGCCGTTGCCACCGGCATCGAGCGCGAGGTCGTGCCGGCCCAGGGTCTGGAAGGCGCCCGCGTCGGTCACGATGGCGGCAGCGGTTCCCCAGCCCGCGCCCACGGTGAAGCGGTTGCCCCAGAGGTCACCGCCGCCGCCGGAGCGCTTCCACACGGTCAGTGCGTCGCCGGCGGGCGTCACCGCCACCACGGGGTCACCGTCCACGCTGCCGACCACCTCGTTGGTCTCGATCAGCTGCGGCGAACCCCAGCCGCCGCCGGGCGTGTAGCGGTTGGCGTGGATGCTGAAGCGCGTCGCCGGGCCGATCTGCGACCAGACCGCCACCGCGTTGCCGCTGTGGTCCGTGCCCACGCTGCTCACGCCGACCATGCCCGCGCCACTGTCCACCACTGCGGCGGCGCCCCAGCCGGTGGTGGGGTCCAGCGGCCTCGCATGCAGGTCCACCGTGGGGCCGGCCTGGATCCACAGCAGCATGCCGCGCCCCGTGGCCGCGTCCACCGACAAGCGCAGTTCGCTCACGTTGCCGGTGTTGCTCTCCAGCCGCTCGGGCGTGGACCAGGTGCCTCCCGAGACCGAGCGGCTGCTCCAGACGTGGTGCTCGGTGGTGCCCGGGTTCAGCTGGCGCCACACGGCGGTGGCCCGGCCCGCGTCGTCGATGGCCACCACCGGCGTCGCCGCGCCCGCGCCCGCCAGGTTCACCAGCTCACCCCAGCCCGCCTGGCTGGGCGCTGCCTTGAAGGCGGCCGCCACGGCTCGCGCCGCGCTCATCGTCACATCGCAGCTCAGGGCCTGGTTGCGGCAGGCGCCGCTCCAGCCATCGAACACCTGGCCCGACGCGGGGCTGGCCGTCAGCGTGACCAGGGTGCCGGCGTTGAACTGGGCCTCGCAGCTGCTGCCGCAGCTGATGCCCGCCGGTGACGAAGTCACATCGCCGCTGCCGGTGCGCGTGACCGACAGGTCGAAGCGCGTGGCCGTGGTGGCCACGAAGGTGGCCGTGGCCGAGCGCGCCTGGTCCATCGACACGGTGCAGGTCAGCGCCGCGCCGCTGCAGGCGCCGCTCCAGCTGGCCAGTTGCTGCCCCGCCGCCGGTGTGGCCGTCAGCGTCACCGCGCTGCCGGTCGCAAAGGGTGCGCCGCAGGCGTCGTTGCAGTCCAGCCCGGTGGGCAGTGAGCTGATGTTGCCGCTGCCCACCACGGTCACCTCCAGCCTGCTGCCTGGGACGGGAGCGGGGCTGTTGCCACCACCTCCACTGCTGTTGTTCGAGCCTCCACAGGCGCCCAGCGCGGCGGCCACCGCCGCCAGCACGGACAGCCGTGCGATCGTTCTTTGCCATTTCATTCATGTGCTCCATGGTTGTACATGGGGCGGATGCTAGGAACGAAGGGCGCGCGGCTCCATAGCACCATCGGGCAGGGCGATGCGCGCGCGCATCACCTGCCCGAAGGTGCTGTTCCCCGCCGGGGAGGTCCTGCCTAGCATGGGTTCGCGGCAGACCTTGCCGTCACCACCTCACTCTTTCAGGACAGGAGAACCCATGCACTCACCCAGACTCTGGGTACCCACCCTTGCCGCGCTGCTGCTCACCGCCGGTTGCGCATCGATGGCCGTGACCGACGAGGCCATCGTCGACCGCACCGCCTTTGCGCTCGGCCTGGAGCGAAACGCGTTCACCGTGAGCAACCGCGTCGACGAGGGCACCACCACCCGCTACGCCGTGCGCACCAAGAGCGGCCAGGAATACGGCTGCTTCGTCGGCGGGTCCTTCAACGTGCTGGGGCGCTCGGTGTCCGAGGCGGTGTGCAGCCGCAAGGGCGCGCCGCCCGCGCGCAACCCCCTGTTGCGCTGAGCCCTTCCTCAGTCGGGCTGCGGCGCCTGCTCCCTGGCGAACACCAGGCCCAGGAACGCGCGCAGCTGCACCGGCCGCACCGGCTTGACCATCACCGTCAGGCCGGCGTCCTGAGCCAGCCGCATGTGAGGGCTTCCGGCGTCGCCCGTCACCATCACGGCGGGCACCTCGTCACCCAGCAGCGCGCGCACGTCGCGCAAGGCGTCGATGCCGCTGGCACCGTCGGGCAGGCGCAGGTCCACCACCAGGGCATCGGGCCGGAACCCCGTCCGAATGTGGCCCAGGCTGGTGGCCGCATCCGCCGCCGAACGCACGTCGCAACCCCACGAGCGCAACAGGCCCGTGAGCGCGGCGCGCGCATCGGCGTCGTCCTCGATCACCAGCACGCGGTGGCCGGGCAGCAAAGCCTCTTGGGCGCCCGGCTCGGGATGGGCCGTGGCGCTCATCGTGACTTCGTCCATGGCCACGCGCCGCAGCTTCAGGGAAAACACGCTGCCCTGGCCGGGCGCCGAGCGCAGCACCGACACATCCAGCGACAGCAGGTCGCTCAGGCGCTTCACGGTGGCCAGGCCCAGTCCCAGGCCCAGGTGGCGGTCGCGGGCCGGGTTGCCCACCTGGTAGAACTCCTCGAAGATGCGCGGCAGGTCCTCTTCATCGATGCCGATGCCGGTGTCTTCCACATCGAGCCAGACGTGGCTTTCGTCGCTTGTCAGGGCGCAGGCCACCCGCACGGCGCCGCGCTCGGTGTAGCGGATGGCGTTGGAGACCAGGTTGCTCAGCACGCGGGCCAGCAGGGCGCGGTCGCTGTGCACTGCGAGTCGGCCCACATCGATGTCCAGCCGCAGGCCCTTGGCCAGCGCCAGCGGTTCGTGGGGCCGGCAGCACTCCCGCACCAGATCGTCCAGCGGAAAACTCGACCAGTGCGGCGCCATGTGGCCCACGTCGAGCCGCGTGATCTCCAGCAGGTCGTCGATCACCTCCGCCATGCCCTCCACGCACTCGACCAGGTGGGTGGACACCGCTGCCACGTCCACCTTGTGGCCCTGTTCCAGCAGCGTCTGCGACAGCAGGCGCATGGCGTGCAGGGGCTGGCGCAGGTCGTGGTTGGCGGCCGCGAAGAAACGGGTGCGCGCCGCGTTCGCCTCTTCGGCCACGCCGCGCGCGGTTTCGCTGCGTTCGTTCTCTCTTTGCAAGGCGACGATCAGTTCCTCGTTGCGCTGGCGCTGGACGTGGATCTCGCGCAGGGCCAGCGACTGGTTGCGACCGCTGACCAGGGCGTACACCCCGATCAGGAACACCAGGAACGCCAGCACCGCGTGGTACGGGTTGGCCGTCCACAGGTCGCGCAGGATCAGCGGGCCGAGCACCAGGCCCACATGGGCGATCAGCGTGAGGCGGAAGCCGGGCAGGCGCACCGAGCCGCCCATGGCGATCGCCACCAGCGTGATGTGCAGGATGGACTCCGCCTGGGGCGGCCCCGGGGTCAGCAGGACCACGCTCAGCAGGCCCCACAGCGCGGCATGCACCAGTGTGCTGCTCAGCCACCAGCGGATCCGGGGGGCCGAGCGCGGCACGCGGTACACGAACAGGGACGCCACCAGCCTCTGCGTGCTCACCGCGCAGAAGGCGACCAGCCACCAGTCAAGGCGCGAATCGGTCTGCGATTCGGCGAACTGCAGGTAGCAGATCAACGCGCCCAGCGTGCTCAGGAACCACACCGCCGGGGTGGTGCGCACCAGCCGGTTGATCTGGTCCATCTCCAGCGCGGTCGGGCCCGGGGCGCTGGTGGGTCGGTCCATTCAGATGAGGCCCGAGTCGCGTGCCAGCACCAGCAGGTGCGTGCGGTTGCGCGCGCCCAGCGCATCCAGCAGCGCGGTGACGTGCAGCTTCACGGTGCGCTCGGCAATGCCCAGTTCGTGCGCAATCTGCTTGTTCTGCTGGCCCCGCGCGATCAGCAGCAGCACCTCGAGCTGGCGTGCCGTCGGCCCTGGGGTGGTGGTGGTATTCGCGGGCACCTGGCTGGTGGATGCCGTCGGGAGGAAATGTTCGCCACCGCCGACGATCTTCTCCAGCGCGGCGAGGATCTCGGCGATCGGCAACGACTTGCCCAGAAAGCCCGCGGCGCCGGCCGTGCGCGCCTGCGCCAGCAGGTGCCGGTCTTCCTGGCCCGAGATCAGCACGCGCGCGACCAGCGGGTGTTGCGTGCCGAAGCGCCGCAAGCCGGCCAGCCCATCGTCGCCCGCCAGCCGGTAGTCGATCAGCACCACGTCCAGCCCGGGCCATTGCCGGGCCAGCGCCAGCCCGTGTTCCAGGTGCAGCACCGCCCGGGCGTCGATGCCTGGGCGCAGGTGGGTAAGGGCGTGAACGAACCCGACGCCGAACATCGGGTGGTCATCGATGAGGAGCAGGTTCATGGGCGTGTCGATTCTGGGCCCACCATGCACTTTTGGGCACTGCCCTAAGGGGCAGGTCACCGCCTTTCGGGAATATCGCCACGGATTCTTGACATACTCGAGAACCCCTCAATCGAATGCGGAAGAACCCGGATGCGCGCCAGAAAGGAAGCCGACTCGCCCTTCAAGGACTGGATCGCCACCGCCTCGGTGCGCGCCAAGCCCTCATTGACCGACTTCGATCTGTCCGGCAGCGCGGGCGAGTTCAGCAGCGTGCAGTGGTTCGTCTTCGGCCAGACCGACGAACTCATGTCGCACCCGGCGCTGCGCCACCTCGACATGGCCCGGCGCAACCGCCTGTGCGCCGCGCGGCTGGTGCATTTCCTGGACGACATGGCGCTCACCGAGCACCGCGTCGTCAACGTGGCGGCCCAGGTCATCGCGGAAAACCGCCTGCGCGCCTTCGTGCCCGAAGCGCTCGCGCTCGACGCGTTGAAGCTGTACACCGACGAGGGCTACCACGCCTACTTCACGGCCCACGCGAGCCGCGCCATCCGCGAGGTGTTCGCGCTGGAGGCGCGCGACGAACCCAGCATGAAGATCTCGGCCATCGAGGCGCTGGCGGCCCAGGTGCCGGCGCAGCGGCGCGACCTGGCCTGGTTCATGGTCGGCTTCGTCGGCGAGACCATGATCACCAAGGCCATCGTCGACGTCATGCGCGGCACGGCGCACACGGCGGTGCAGGGCATGCTGCCCGCGCACCTGGAAGACGAGTGGGTGCATGCGAAGTACTTCGCCCACCTGTTCGAGCGGATCTGGCCCCGGCTGGACGGCAACAGCCAGGCCTTCTTCGGCCGCCTGCTGCCCGACGTCATCGCGGCCTTCCACACCTGGGACGACGGCTTCCATCGCCGCCTGCTGGGCGATGCCGGCCTGGATGCCGCCGCCACCGAACGCGTGCTGAGCAAGGTGAGTGGCGAGGGCCTGCGCCACGCGCACATGCGCAGCCGCTGCGGCAACACGCTCCAGGTGCTGGAGCGCTCCGGTGTCTTCAAACACGACGCGCTGCGCGCGCTCTTCGTCCAGCGCGGCCTGCTGGACCGCGACCGCGCCTACTGAATCAGCGCCGGCGGTGGCGCAGCAGCCGCAGGCCGTTGAACACCACGAGCAGGCTGCCGCCCATGTCGGCGAACACCGCCATCCACAGCGTGGCCTCACCCACCACCGCGAGGCTCAGGAACACCACCTTGATGCCCAGGGCGAGGGTGATGTTCTGCCACAGCACGGCCTTGGTGGCGCGGGACAGGTCGATGAACTCGGCGAGCTTGCGTGGGTCGTCGTCCATCAGGGCCACGTCGGCCGTCTCGATCGCGGTGTCGGTCCCCGCGGCGCCCATGGCAAAGCCGATGTGGGCCTGGGCGAGCGCCGGTGCGTCGTTGATGCCGTCGCCCACCATGCCCACCACCGTGTCGCCGGCCGAGAGTTCCTGAATCGCCTTGAGCTTGTCTTGCGGCAGCAGCTCGCTGCGCACGTCCTCGATGCCGACCTGCCGCGCGATCGCCTCGGCCGTGTGCCGGTTGTCGCCGGTCAGCATCACCGGGCGAACGCCCAGTTGCTTCAGTTGGGCCACGGCCTCCACGCTTTCCGGGCGCACCTGGTCGGCGATCGCGAAGATGCCAATGGGCACATTGCCGCGCACCAGCACCACCGCCGTCTTGCCCTGCGCCTCCAGCGCGTCCAGCTTCGCCTCCAGCTCGGGCGAGCATGCGGCCGATTCCTCGACCAGGCGGTGGTTGCCCAGGCGGTAGCGCTCGTTCGCGATGCTGCCTTCGATGCCGCGTCCCTGCAGCGCCTGGAAACCGGTGACCTCCCGCACGGTGCCGGTGCCGCGCGCGGCAATCGCCTTGGACACCGGGTGGTCGCTGCGCCCGGACAGCGACACCGCCAGCGCCAGCACCTCGTCTTCGCTGCCCTGCAGCGCCTGCACGTCGGTCACCACCGGTCGGCCCTGCGTCAGCGTGCCTGTCTTGTCCAGGGCCAGCACTTTCAGCCGGTGGCCTTGCTCCAGGTACAGGCCGCCCTTGACCAGGATGCCGCGCCGGGCGGCGGCGGTCAGCCCGGACACGACGGAGATCGGCGTGGACAGCACCAGCGCGCAAGGGCAGGCGATGACCAGCAGCACCAGCGCCCGGTAGACCCAGGTGAGCCAGTCCGCGCCGGTCAGCAGCGGCGGCAGCACCGCGATGGCGATGGCCACCGCGAACACGGCCGGCGTGTAATAGCGCGCGAAGGTGTCCACGAAACGCTGGGTCGGCGCGCGGCTGGCCTGGGCCTCCTGCACCGCGCGGATGATGCGGGCCAGCGTCGAGTCGTCGGCCTTGGCCGTCACCTGGTAGAGCAACTCGCCGTTCTGGTTGATGGTGCCGGCGAACAGCTTGTCGCCGGCCTGCTTGTCCACCGGCACGCTCTCGCCCGTGATGGCCGCCTGGTCCACCGCCGACGAGCCGGAGGTGACGGTGCCGTCGAGCGCGATGCGTTCCCCCGGGCGCACACGAACGGTCGCCCCCAGCGCCACCGTGGCCGCCGGCACCTCCTGCCAGGCCGAGCCCTGCTGCACCGTGGCCATCTCGGGCGCCATCGCCATCAGGCCTTCGATGGCGCGGCGCGCGCGGTCCAGCGATTTCTCTTCGATCATTTCCGCGATGGCGAACAGCACCATGACCATCGCCGCTTCGGGCCACTGGCCCAGGATGGCGGCGCCCGTGACCGCCACCGTCATCAGGGCGTTGATGTTCAGGTTGAAGCGGCGCAGGGCGACGAGGCCCTTGCGGTAGGTGTCCAGACCGGCCAGGGCAATGGCGCCCAGCGCGAAGGCCACCGCCCCGAACGAGGCATCGCCATAGGCCAGCGCCACCACCTCCGCCGCCAGCGCCAGCACGCCACCCACGGCGAGCTTCCAGGGCGAGGTGTCGTTGGCGTGCGTGTGGCCAGGCCCTTCCTCGTGGTCATGGCCGTCCTTGTGATCGTGTTCATGGTCGTGGTCATGCGCCGCATGGCTGGCGGGCGCGGGGGGCGCCGCATCCACCGTGCGGATGCCGATCGACGCCAGGCCCTTGCCCTGGGGCGCCGCGCGGCCCGGGCGCACCTCGAAGCCCGAGCGGGCCGCCGCCGCGAGCAGCTCGGGCTCGGGAATCGCGCTGTGCTGGATGCGCACCGATCGGCGGATGAAGTCGGGCGCCACGTCGTGCA
This sequence comes from Hydrogenophaga sp. FW305-3-2-15-A-LB1, assembly GCF_058787875.1. Lineage (NCBI taxonomy): Bacteria > Pseudomonadati > Pseudomonadota > Betaproteobacteria > Burkholderiales > Comamonadaceae > Hydrogenophaga > Hydrogenophaga sp. FW305-3-2-15-A-LB1. The sequence goes on from NZ_JBYTAE010000008.1 coordinate 14,747, forward strand.
CGCCGTCCACGCGCCGCAGTTCCTTTTCCACCAGGTTGAACTCGGCCGCGCAACACATGCTGGGCACGTGCAGCACGGTGGATTCGGCGGGGCTCGGTGTCAGGGTTTTGTCGCTCATGGGCTTATTTGAAACCCTGGAGCCGCTGGAGGGTCAAGCCTGTCCTTGTCGGCTGGCTCCTACAGCGGGCGGCGGGTTGTGCCGACAGGCCGGGCTGGCCGCCGCTGGGATCATGCGTTCAAGCCAACAACGCATCGAGGAGACTTCCATGAACCGCAACGCCGCCTACCTGCCTGGCAACCGTGACGACTCCTGGTTCGGTTTTTTCTCCAACGCGCTGATCTGGCTGCTGTTTGCGGCCGCCGGCTTGTTGCTCATGTGGTTTGTCTCGGTGTTGAACGACGTCACGCAGCGTGGCGAACAGCGCCGCCTGCAACAGCGCACCACAGGCTCGCTGATCCTGGCCGACGAGGCCGAGCGTCGGAGCCGGCCCGTGGCCGCCGTGCTGACGGCAAGCACCGAGACCTCTACCCTGCGCTGAGACCTCGCCGTCCAAAAACAAGGGCCCGACATGCGGGCCCTTGTTTCGTCACACCGCGCTGCGGTGCCTCTCGATGCAGGTCTTCAAGACCTCGTCGTGATCGCGCTTCCACCAGTTGCCGGTGGAGAAGATCTCCACCTCGCTGAAGCCGGCGAAGCCCTGCGCTTCCACCCAGCCCCGGATGCGCGGGATGTCGATCACGCCGTCGCCCATCATGCCCCGGTCGTTGAGCAGGTCGGTGGTGGGCGTGAGCCAGTCGCACACGTGGAAGGCGAGCAGGCGGTTCTTGCCCGCGCGTTCGATCTGCGCCTGCAGCTTGGGGTCCCACCACACGTGGTACACGTCCACCGCCACGCCGATCGCGCCGGTCTGGCCCGGGTCGAGCGTGTCGCACACGTCCAGCGCCTGCTCCATGGTGTTGATGCAGGCGCGGTCGGCCGCGTACATCGGGTGCAGGGGTTCGATGGCCAGCGGCATGCCGTTGGCCTTGGCGTACTCGAGCAGCTCGGCGATGCCTTCGCTCACCTGTTGGCGCGAGCGGCCGATGTCCTTGTGCGCGGCTTGACCAGCCAGCGCGCCGGGCAGGGCGCCGACCACCAGCACCAGGCAAGGTGCGTTCAGTTCACAGGCCTCGTCCACCGCGCGGCGGTTGTCGTCGCGCGCGGCCTGCAGCCCGGCGGCGTCCACCGCCGGGAACATGCCGCCCCGGCAGTAGCCCGAGAGCTTCAGGCCGAGCGACTTCACCTGGGCCGAGATGGTTTTCAGCCCGACGGCGGCGACCTGGTCCCGCCACGGTGAGATGGCCGGGATGCCGTGGCGCGCGCAGGCGTCCAGGATCTGATCGAGCGGCAGGTCCTGCCCCCGGCTCTTGCGCACCGTGGCGGTGTTGAGCGAGAGCCAGCGGTGGTCTTGGGAGAAGTCGCGCATCGATCAGGCCTCCACGCCATGCAAGGCCAGCAGCGTGCCCATGCGGCGCACGGCCAGCTCGGGCTGCTCCAGCAGGTTGGCCGCATCGGCCAGGCGGAACAGCTCGGCGAAGTGCTGCAGCGAGCGCGTGCTCTGCTGGCCACCGACCATGGTGAAGTGCGACTGGTGGCCGTTGAGCCAGGCCATGAAGACCACGCCGGTCTTGTAGAAGCGCGTGGGCGCGGCGAAGATGTGGCGCGACAGCGGCACCGTGGGGCCGAGGATGTCGTGGAACTTCTGCAGGTTGCCTTGCGCGAGTTCGCCCAGCGCGGCGCTGGCGGCGGGGGCGATGGCGTCGAAGATGCCCAGCAGCGCGTCGCTCTGGCCGTGCGTCTTCTCGGCGCCGAAGCCGTCACCGGCGATGAGCTCGGCGTAGTTGAAGTCGTCGCCGGTGTACATGCGCACGCCCGGTGGCAGGCGGCGGCGCATCGCGATTTCCTTGTCCTTGTCGAGCAGGGAGATCTTGATGCCGTCCACCTTGTCCGGGTGCGCGGCGATCACGGCCAGCGCGGTGTCCATGGCCTTGTCGGGGTCGTTGTCGCCCCAGTAGCCCTTGAGCGCGGGGTCGAACATGTCGCCCAGCCAGTGCAGCACCACGGGCTGCTTGGCCTGGCTCAGGATGCGGTCGTACACGCGCTCGTAGTCGGCCGGGCTTTTGGCCACGCGGGCCAGGGCGCGGCTGGCCATCACGATCAGCTTGCCGCCGAGCTTCTCGATGGCGGCCATCTGCTCTTCGTAGCCGGCGATGACTTCATCGACCGTCTTCACGTTCTCCAGCACGAGGTGGTCGGTGCCGCAGCCCGAAGCCACCAGCGCGCCGGGCACGTCCTTGGCGGCGTCGAGCGAGCGGCGGATCAGCTCCAGCGAGGTAGGCCAGTCCAGGCCCATGCCGCGCTGCGCGGTGTCCATGGCCTCGGCCACGCCCAGGCCCAGGGACCAGAGCCGCTGGCGGTAGGCGATGGTCGCGTCCCAGTCCACCGCGCACTGCAGCCAGGGATCGATGGCGGCGAGCGGGTCGGCCACCACGTGGGCCGCGGAGTAGGCGATGCGGTTGAACTTCACGCCCGGCGCGGGCTTCACCGGGGTGGTGCCGCGCAGGGTGTAGGCCTCGACCTTGCAAGAGGCGTTGGGCAGTTTCAGGGACAGTGCCATGGCGTCAGACCTTCAGCGCGGGCACGTCGATCCAGCGGCGTTCCTTCCAGCTGTCCAGCGCGGCTTCCACCAGCTGCACGCCCTTGGCGCCTTCGGGCAGCGTCCACGTGTAGGGCTCGTTCTCCACCACGTGGCGGATGAAGTGTTCCCACTGGATCTTGAAGCCGTTGTCGTACACCTGCGTGTCCGGCACGTCCTGCCATTGCTCGGAGAAGTTCATGGTCTGCTTCACATCCGGGTTCCACACCGGGCGCGGCGTGTTCACGCGGCTTTGCGCCTTGCAGCCGGTCAGCGTGGCGACGGCGGAGCCGTGCGTGCCGTCGACGTGGAAGGTCACGAGGTCGTCGCGGTTCACGCGGGTGGCCCAGCTCATGTTGAGCTGCGCGATCACGTTTTCGCCGTTGTGGCCGGTGAGTTCGGCGGTGGCGTAGGCCGCGTCGTCGGCGGTGCACTCGTAGGGTTTGCCGGCTTCGTCCCAGCGCGTGGGGATGTGCGTGGTGCCGATGCACGAGACCGATTTCACTTCACCGAACAGGTTGTCCAGCACGTAGCGCCAGTGGCACATCATGTCCAGGATCATGCCGCCGCCGTCTTCCTTGCGGTAGTTCCAGCTCGGGCGCTGGATGGGCTGCAGGTCGCCTTCGAACACCCAGTAGCCGAACTCCAGGCGCACGCTGAGCATGCGGCCGAAGAAGCCGGCGCGGCGCAGCATGTCGAGCTTGCGCAGCCCGGGCAGGAACAGCTTGTCCTGCACGGCGCCGTGCTTGAGGCCCGAGCTCTGCGCCAGGCGCGCGATCTCCACCGCCTCGTTGAGGTTGGTGGCGATCGGCTTCTCGCAGTACACGTGCTTGCCGGCGCGGATGGCCTTGGCCAGCAGGGTGGGGCGCATCTGCGTGGTACCGGCGTCGAAGAAGATGGTGTCGCTCTTGTTGGCCAGCGCGGCATCGAGGTCGGTGCCCCAGCGCGGGATGTTGTGGGCCTTGGCCAGCGCTTCCATCTTCTCGGCGTTGCGGCCGACCAGGATGGGGTCGGGCATGACCCGGTCGCCGTTGGAGAGCGTCACACCGCCTTGCGCGCGGATCGCGCAGATGGAGCGGATCAGATGCTGGTTCATGCCCATGCGTCCGGTCACACCGTGCATGATGATCCCGAGTTGTTGAACGGCCATTGTCGAATTCCTTCTCTTCGCTTTGAAAACCCCGGGGCCGGGGTCAGTTGGTCACTTGCAGGCCGGCGGCTTTCACCAGCACGGCGTTGCTCTTGATTTCTTCCTTGATGTAGGCATCGAACTGCTCGGGCTTGAGCGTCCAGGCATCGGCGCCCAGCTTGAGGAAACGTTCCTTCACTTCGGGCGTGGCCAGGGCCTTGACGACTTCGTCGTGCAGGCGGTTGACGACGTCGCGCGGCGTCTTGGCCGGGGCCATCATCCCGATCCAGAAGTTGAATTCGGAGCCGGGCACGCCGGCTTCGGCGGTGGTGGGCACATCGGGCAGGGCGCTGGCGCGGCGCGGCGAGCCCACGGCCAGGGCCAGCAGCTGGCCTTCCTTGATCTGGCCGATCACCGGGGCGATGGGCGAGAAGTAGTAGTCCACGCGGCCGGCGAGCACTTCGGTGACGGCCTCGGCGGAGCCCTTGAAGGGGATGTTCACCGCGTCGATCTGCGCGGCCATCTTGAACTTCTCGGCGTTGAGGTGGGTGGCGCTGCCCTGGCCGGCGGAGGCGAAGTTCATCTTGCCGGGGTTGGCCTTGGCGTTGGCCACCAGCTGCGGCAGCGTCTTGAGGTTTCGGCTTGGCGCGATCACCAGCACGTTGGGGGTGGAGGAGATCGGGGTGACGCCAGCGAAATCGTTCACCGTGTCGAAGGACAGCTTGGCGAAGGTGGAGGGGCTCACCGTGTGCGAAGACGAGTGGATCATGATGGTGTAGCCATCGGGCGCGGCCGTGGCCACCGCCGCCTGGCCGATGGTGCCGCTGGCGCCGCCGCGGTTGTCCACCACGATGGGCTGGCCCATGCTCTGGCTCATCTTGTCCGTGATCGCGCGCGCAATGATGTCCGTGGTGCTGCCCGCGGCGAACGGCACGATCACGCGGATGGCCTTGTTCGGGTAGGCCTGCTGCGCGGCGGCGGGCAGGCTGGTGGCGAGAGCGAACGCGGCCAGGGCGGTGGCGTGAATCAGTTTCATGCTTGTCTCCAGTGAAAAAGGGCTGGTTGTTGGTTTAATTCACCAATCAGTGAATAGCGGAAATTATAGAAGCGGTCGCGAAAGATGCGCAAGCGAAGATTGTGGGCATCGCATTCAGGGTTTTCCCTTGGTTCTACGGGCGTCGGCGCGCCCGACCGCGGCTCGGCCCCCCACAGCCACGGCGGTCTGCGGTGAGCCGCAGACCGTTTTCAATTAACCATTCAGTGAAATTTCAGGCGATGGCCTGCAGGCTGCGCCATTGCGGCGTCGCCGCGGTCGCGAAGCCCGGCGCGTGCAGGGCGTGCAGGTCGAGCTGGCCCTGGCGCACCGCCAGGTGGGGGCGGCCCGCCGTGGTTTCGTAGAAGCCGGGGTGGGCGCGGGCGAAGGCCAACGCTTCGTCGGCGGGCGCGGTGCCGAAGCCGTCCACGTAGTGGTGGCCGTTGCGCTCGATGTGGCGCACGCCCAGGCTGGCCGCGAGCAGGGTGTCCTGCTGCACCGCCAGGCCGGCCTGGCAGGTGAGGTCTTCGCCCGAGAGCAGCAGGCGCGGGTCCTGCGCGATGCGGTGCGCGTTGCGCAGCGAGCGGTAGATGCCCTTGCAGGCCTTGCTGGAGATGCCGTGGTAACCCAGCGCCAGGCCCTCGTCGAGCGCGGCCGCGTGGTCGTCGGACTCGTCCAGGATCACCGGCACGCCGATGCCCAGCGAGGCGATCGATTCGCGCAGAGCCACCGCGCGCGCCAGGGGCTGCTCCAGCAGCAGGGTGCGGCGCAGCAGATCGGCCAGCGCGGGCGTGGTGCGCAGCGCCTGCCAGAACTTGCCCAGGCTGGTGGCGTCGGTGAAGGTTTCGTTGCCGTCGAGCGTGACGCGGTAGTCCCCGCCCAGGCGCTGCAGCACCTCGGCGATGCGGGTGAGGCGCTCCACGTCGGCGCCGATCTGGCCGCAGAGCTTGAGTTTGAAGTGGTGCAGGCCGTGGCGCCGGATCGCCGCCTCCAGCGTGGCGGGCAGGCCGTCCTGCGGGTCGGCGCCTTCGTCGCCCTCCACCAGCCGATCGGCCAGGCCCACGGTGTGGCGCAGCACCACGTGCGTGGGGCGCACCAGGTCGAGCCGCGGGCCCCAGGGGTCGCCGAGCACGCCGGCGTGCACGCCATCGACCCACGAGCGGCCGGCCGCGCGCAGCGCCGCGTCGGCCACGGCCTTGTCGAGCAGGGCGGGGCCGAACTGCGCGGCCAGGCGCGGCAGCCGCCGCACCACCGAGGTGGCGATGGCCGCCTCACCCGCCTCGTGCGACAGCGCATGGGGGCTGAGCGCCTCGCGGGTCGCCTGCACGGCCTCGCGCGCGTTGCGCAGCGATTCGCGCAGCTGTTCGAAATTCTGTTCGTGGGTGAGCGTGGGCGATTTGTCGAACCACTTGGGCACCATCAGTTCGGCGCTCGCGCCTTCCACGCGCCGGCCATTCACCTCGGCGAGCACGCGCACGAAGGCCTGCGGGCATTGCGTGACGGTGGCGGCGCCGAAACGGAAGGGCAGGCGCAGCGTGACGTGGCGCTCGTACAGTTGCACCTCGTGCACGCGCAAGGTCACAGCGCTCATGACAGGGTCCTCCAGATCTCACGCACATGCTGTGCCGAGGCCTGGGCGCAACCCAGGCCATCGGGCACGTATTCAAAGGGTTCCACCGCCACCCAGCCGGCGTAGCGCCCGTCTTTGAGCGCCTGCAGCACGGGGCGCTGGTCGGTCTCGCCCTGGCCGGGGCCGCGGCGGTTCCTGTCGTTCAGCTGCACGTGCGCGATGTGGCCGCTGGCGAGAAAGCGGCGCAGCACCTCGTGCACGGGCTCGGTTTCGTTGTGCGAGGCGGCGCTCACGTCGAGCATGGTGCGGATGGCGGGCGAGCCGATGCGGTCGACCATCGCGGCGGCCTGGGCCACGGTGTTGATCACCGGGGTTTCGAAGCGGCCCAGCGGTTCGATGCAATACACCACGCCCGCGTCCGCGGCGTGTGGTGCGAGTTCTGCCATGGCGGCCTCGAAGCGCGCGGCAGCGTCCGCCACGCTCTGGCCGGGGCCGGGCGAGCGCTGTTTGGGCGAGCCGTGCACGAGAGCGCGCGCGCCGCAGGCGGCGGTGAAGTCGATCAGGCGGCGCAGCAGGTCCAGCGTGCGGCGGTGCAAGGCTTTGTCATCGCTCACCAGCGAAAGGCCGGCGGGCTTGACCAGCAGCCAGTGCAGGCTGGAGACGGCCAGGCCGTGGCTGTGCGCGGTGGACCGCACGCGGTGGGCGGCGGTACTGTCGAGCGCCTCGGGTTCGTCGGTCAGCGTGAAGGGCGCGATTTCCAGCGCGTCGTAGCCCATGCGCTCGGCGGCCTCGCACTGGGCCGCCAGCGGCAGGGGCTGCAGCACCTCGTTGCACAGGGCCAGTTTCATGCCGTTGCCTTGGGCCGGGCCCGGCGGCCGTACAGCGTCCACAGCTTCCAGGCGATGGTGGCGAAGATCATGGCGGCGACGGTGCCGGCGATGGGGCGCGTGAAGAAGGGCGAGAGGTCGCCGTCGGACAGGATCAGCGCGCGGCGCAGGTTCTTCTCCATCAGGTCGCCGAGCACGATGCCCAGCACCAGCGGCGCCATGGGGTAGCCGTAGTGGCGCAGGAAGAAGCCGATCAGCCCGAAAGCCAGCATCACGTAGACGTCGAACAGGCGCCCGGCGATGGCGAAACTGCCCACGGTGCACAGCACGAAGACGATGGGCGTTATCAGGTGCTGGGGCACGCGCAGCACCTGCACCAGGGCCTTGGTGAGCACCAGGCCGAAGATCAGGATGCCGATGGTGGCGAACAGCATCATGGTCACCACGTCGTACACGAACTCGGGGTTCTCCACCATGATCAGCGGCCCCGGCTTGACGCCGTGGATGATCATTGCGGCCATCAGCACGGCGGCCGGTGCCGAGCCGGGAATGGCCAGGGTGAGCACGGGGATCACCGCGCCGGGCACGCAGGCGTTGTCGCCGGTCTCGGCGGCCATCAGGCCTTCGATCGAGCCCTTGCCGAACTTCTCCTTTTCCTTGCTCGCGCGCTTGGCGGCGGCGTAGGACGACCAGGCCGCCACGTCCTCGCCCACGCCGGGCACGATGCCCACGCCGGTGCCGATCAGGCCCGAGCGCAGGATGGTGCGCCAGTACTGCAGCACGTCGCGCACCTTGGGGATCACGGTGTCGAAGGGGCTGATCTTCACGGGTGCCTGCCGTTCGCGCATGGCCGTCAGCAACTCGGCGAAGCCGAAGGCGCCGACCAGCGCGGGCACCAGCTGGATGCCGCCGGCGAGGTCGCGCAGGCCCCAGGCGAAGCGCTCGTAGCCGTACTGCGGCTCCTGGCCGACGGTGGCGATGAACAGGCCCGCGATGCCGGCGATCCAGCCCTTGAGCGGGTCGTCGCCGGTGAGCGTGCCGGCGATGATGACGCCGAAGAACGCCAGCCAGAAGAACTCGTAGGCGCCGAACTTCAGCGCCAGGCCGCCGAGCACGGGCGTGAGCGTGGCCAGGAAGAACATGCCGATCAGCGTGCCCATGACCGAGCCAGTGGTGGCGATGCCCATGGCGCGGCCGGCCATGCCCTGGCGCGCGAGCGCGTAGCCATCGAGGCAGGACGCGGCCGAGGCCGGCGTGCCCGGGATGTTGAGCAGGATGGCCGAGCGCGAGCCGCCGTAGATGCAGCCCACGTAAGTGCAGATCAGGATCAGCAGCGCCTGGCTGGGCGGCAGCTTGAGCGTGAGCGTGGTCATCAGCGCCAGCGACATGGTGGCGGTGAGGCCGGGCAGGGCGCCCATGACCACACCGACCAGCGAGGCCAGCAGGGCGTAGGCAATCGTCTCGGGCCCGCTGAAGCGCGCGATCGACTGCCCGAACATGATCAGTCCGTCAAACATGGTGGGTCCCTAAGGCAGACGGACGAGGAAGACCTGCTCGAACACCAGGGTGACGACGGCCGAGGTGAGCAGGCCGGCCAGCAGCGCCACCGTGGCGCGGCGCGTGGGGGTCGTGTCGGTGGGGGTGAACACGGCCACGAAGGCCGCGACGAACAGGGCCGTGACCAGCCAGAACGGTGCGCGCCCGATCAGCAGGCCGGCGTACACCAGCGTGAGCGCCATGGTGATGCCGATGCGCCGGTTGAGCAGCGGTTCGACCGGTGTCGCCGCGTCCGTGGCGGCCTCATGGGCCCGGCGCGTCCAGCCGCGCAGCATCAGCACGAGGCCGAGCAGGGCCACCACGCCGCCGATCATGCCGGGCACGAAGCCGGGCATGGTGTAGAGCTGTGCGCCCATGGACTCGAAGCGCTCCATGCGAATGGAGCCGATCACGATCACCAAACCGAACACCACCCAGCCCGCACCGCCCCAGAGGTCGGAGCGGGCGGTTTTTCCACCCTCGCTCATGTTGTGTTCCGTGTGGGGGATCAGGGCTTGGGTATGCCGACGGTGTCGGGCGACACCTTGGCCTTGCCGGCGGCCTGCTGCGTCCAGGCGTAGGACTGGATGGCCGGGAACACGGCCTTCTGCGCCTCTTCACCCGCCATCGGCGCGAACATGGCGCCGCGCGCCTGCGCGTACTTGCGCAGGGCTTCGCTCTTGACCATCTCGGTGGCCCAGATCTTGTCCAGCGTCTGAGCCACCACCGGCGGCGCGGCCTTAGGCACGAAGATGCCGAAGTAGTTGATCGGGTCCTTGAAGCCCGGGATGAATTGCGACAGCGGCGGGATGGTGCCGAAGGCCTCGATCTCGATCGACTTGTCGCCCACCACCGCCAGCGGGCGGATCTTCTTGGCGCGGATCATGTCGGTCTGCTCGGCCGCGAGCTGCGTGGTCACTTCGGTTTCGCCCGAGGCGGCGGCCACGGCGGCCGGTGCGCCCCCGTCGTAGGTGACGTGCTTGTAGGTGACGCCGGCGGCGCGCGCGATGGCTTCGATGGCCGAGTGGCCGCTGGAGTTCACGCCCGCCGTGGCGACCGAGACCGCACCGGGCTTGGCCTTCATGGCGGCCAGCAGCTCGGTCATGGTCTTGTAGGGCGCATCGGCGTTGACGCCGACCACCGCGATGTGCGCCACGTTGAGGTACAGGTTCCAGTCGGTGGCGGAGGTGTCGAGCATGCCCAGCACCTTGTAGGTGCCCAGGTCCTTGGCGCCGCCGGCCGTCCAGGTGTAGCCGTCGGCCGGCGCGGCCATGGCGTTCTTGGTGCCCACCGAACCCGAGGCGCCGGGCTGGTTCATGACCACGATCTTCTGGCCCAGGTGTTTTTCCAGCTCGGCGGCGGTGACGCGCGTGACCTGGTCGGTGGAGCCACCGGGCGCCCAGGGCACGATCAGGGTGATCGGTCGGTCGGGTTTCCACTGGGCCATGGCGCTGGCCGAGACAACGGCCAGCAGGGAGGTGATCAACAGGTGGCGAAGGGGCAGGGCGGTCTTCATCGTTGTCTCCAGGGGTTTAATTCACCGAGCAGTTAATACTAGAAACCGCCCCCTGCGACGTCAAGCCGCCAGCCGCCTCAGCTCATCAGGACATACCCTAGGATCACGTCGCACATGTGGGAGAGCCGCTCGCTGTGCGCCTTGGGCGTCATGAGGTCGCGCCCGAAGATCGCCGAGAGCGTGTGGTTGTTCGAGAGGTAGAAGTAGGACAGGCCGGCGATCGACACGTAGAGCTGCAGCGGATCGACACCGCCGCGGAAGGTGCCGTCGGCGCGGCCGCGCTCGATGACTTCGGTGAGCGTGGCGATCAGCGGGGAGTTGAGCTGGCGCGCCCGCTCGGACTGCGCGAGGTGCCGCGCGCGGTGCAGGTTGGCGCTGTTGAGCAGCGTGAGGAACTCGGGGTGCTCCAGGTAGTAGTTCCAGGTGAACTCCACCAGCCGGCGCAGCGCGGTCTCGGGCTTGAGGTGCAGCAGGTTGAGCTGGCGTTCCTCTTCGCGGATGTCGCGGTAGGCCTGCTCCAGCACGGCCTGGAACAGGCGCTCCTTGTCCTCGAAGTAGTAGTAGATCAGGCGCTTGTTGAGGCCGGCGCGCTCGGCGATGCGGTCCATGCGCGCACCGCCCAGCCCGTGCTCGGAGAACTCGTCTCGCGCCGCGTTCAGAATGGTATTCTGCGATCGGTCCGCGTCTCTCAGACGCTCTTCCGCGACCGGTGTGGGTGGGATGCTCATGCCCAGATAATTCTCTAATTGGTTAATAAAGTCAAATGACCCGGATTGCTGGCCATCTGCTCGTGGAATGCCTCATTGTCCAGGGTGTGACCCATGCCTTCGGTGTGCCGGGCGAAAGTTATCTCGCGGTGCTCGATGGTTTTCACGCCCACGCCGATCGCATCCGCTTTATCACCAACCGGCAGGAAGGCGGCGCGGCCTTCATGGCCGAGGCCCACGGCAAGCTCAGCGGTCGGCCCGGCGTGTGTTTCGTGACGCGCGGGCCCGGTGCCACCAACGCCTCCATCGGCCTGCACACCGCGTTCCAGGATTCCACGCCCATGGTGCTGTTCGTGGGCGACGTGGCGAGCGAGGCGCGCGACCGCGAGGCCTTTCAAGAGGTGGACTACGCGGCCTTCTTCGGCCCGTCCACCAAGGGCATGGCCAAGCGGGTGGAGCGCATCGACGATCCGCGCCGCATCCCCGAGTACGTGGCGCGCGCCTTCGCCACCGCCATGAACGGCCGTCCCGGCCCGGTGGTGCTGGTGCTGCCCGAGGACATGCTCACGCAGGCGGTGGACGCCGAACCGCTGCCGCGCGTGGAGCCGGTGCAGGCCTGGAGCGACCCGGGCGCGCTGCGTGAGCTGCGCACGCTGCTGCTGGCGAGCGAACGGCCGCTGGTGATCGCCGGCGGCGGCGGCTGGACGCCGCAGTCCGCCGCCGCGCTGCAGCGTTTCGCCGAGAACTGGCAGCTGCCGGTGGCCAACGCCTTCCGCTTCCAGGACACCTTCGACAACCACCACGCGCTGTACGCGGGCGACGTGGGGCTGGGCATCAACCCCGCGCTGGCGCGCCGCGTGCGCGAGAGCGACCTGCTGATCGCCCTGGGTCCGCGCCTGGGCGAGGCCACCACCGGCGGCTACACGCTGGTCGAAGCGCCGGTGCCGGCGCAGAAGCTGGTGCACGTCCACGCCAGCGCCGAGGAGCTGGGCCGGGTGTACCAGCCCACGCTCGCCATCCACGCCACCATGAACGCCGCCGCGCGCAGCCTGGAGGTGCTCACCGCGCCGCCCTGCGTGCCCTGGAGCGCCTGGGCGCAGGCCTGCCATGCCGACTACCTCGCCAACATCGACGTGGCCAACGGCGGCATCACGCTGCCCGGCACCATCGACATGCCGGCGATCATCCACACCCTGCAGCGGCACCTGCCGGCCGAAGCCGTGCTCACCAACGGCGCGGGCAACTTCGCGAGCTGGCTGCACCGCTTCTTCCGCCACCACGGCCTGGCCAAGGGCCACAAGACGCAGCTGGCGCCCACCAATGGCGCCATGGGTTATGGCGTGCCGGCCGGCATCGGCGCGGCGATCGTCAGTGGGCGCACCGCGTTCACCATCGCGGGCGACGGCGACTTCCTCATGAACGGGCAGGAGCTGGCCACCGCCACGCAGCATGGCGCCAAGAGCATCGTGCTGCTGCTCAACAACGGCAGCTTCGGGACCATCCGCATGCATCAGGAGCGCGAGTACCCGGCGCACGTGAGCGGATCCGGCCTGGCCAACCCCGATTTCTGCGCGCTCGCCCGGGCCTATGGCTACGCGGCCGAGCGCATCACCCACACCGCCGAGTTCGAGCCCGCGCTGCAGCGCGCCCTGGCCGCGCCGGTGGGCACGGTGATCGAGGTGCTGCTGGACGTGGATGTGATCACCACGCGCGGCACGCTCGGCGCGATCCGCCAGGCCGCCCAGCGCACGGCCATGTGAATACGTCACAAAGTCCGGGGCAGCTTCACACACCCCGTCGGTAGCGCCCCTGCCTAGACTGGCCCATCCATCAACGGGGGTTGGTCATGTGGCAAGCAACGGACACGGTTTGGAATGGCGGCGCGGATGTCGCCGGCGGCATGGGCCTGCGTTCGGGCCTGGGCGCGCAGCACCTCATGCGGGTGTTCGACGAGATCGACTACGGCATGTTGATCATCGATGCGCAAGGGCACATCCTGCACGCCAACCACCTGGCGCGGCACGAACTGGCCAATGGGCGGGTCATCATGTCGTACGGCAACAGCCTGCTGGGCAGCAGCGCCGAATTCACCTCGCAGATCCAGCTGGCCATGGAGTCCTCGTTCCGCGGTCAGCGCAAGCTGCTCATGCTGGTCTCGGGCGAGAAAGAGCTGTCGCTGGCGTTCACGCCGCTGAGCCACCCGCTGGAGGCCGACGCGCCCTCGGTGCTGGTGCTGCTGTCGCGCCAGAACACCTGCGACAACCTTGCGGTGCGCATGTTCGCCCGCTCGCTCAACCTGAGCCCGAGCGAGGAGTCGGTGCTCATGGGCCTGTGCCGGGGCCTGCAGATCACCGAGATCGCCACGCAGCACGGCGTGGCCGAGTCCACCGTGCGCAGCCAGATCAAGACGTTGCGCGAGAAAGCCGGCGCGCCCAGCATCCGCCGCCTGCTGCATCGGGTCAACAGCCTGCCGCCGGTGGTCCCTGCCTTGCGCATCATCACGCCCATGCCTCACAATGCCACGGAGTTTTCCCACCCGTGACGTGAGCCTGGATGCCTGCCCCTGCCGTTTCCTTCGTAACCCCTCCCAACTCCCCCCACATTGAAGCGCTCGCGACCCTCGGGGTCGCGCGGCGCTATCGGCGTGGCGCGCTGCTGATCCAAGAAGGCGAAACCGGCGACACGCTGTACATCGTCCTGCAGGGGCGGTTGCGGGCCTTTGTGGCCGACAACCAGGGACGCGAGCTCACGCTGGGCATGTACGGCCCGCTGGAGTACGTGGGCGAGATGTCGCTCGACGGCGGGCCACGCTCCGCGAACGTGGAGGCCGCCGAGGCCAGCACCTGCGCGGTGGTGTCGCGCGCCACCTTGCTCGAGTACATCGCGGCCCACCCCGAGTTCGCGCTGGAACTCATGGCCCGCCTGATCCGGCGCGCGCGCCTGGCGACGGACAGCGCGCGCAGCGTGGCGTTGATCGACGTCTACGGCCGCCTGGTGCGCCTGCTCAACGAGCTGGCCAGCAGCAAGCCCGACGGGAACGGCGAGCGCCCCCTGAAGGAGCGCCTGACCCACCAGCAGATGTCGCAGCACCTCGCCTGCTCGCGCGAGATGGTGAGCCGCCTGCTCAAGGACCTGGAGACCGGCGGCTACATCGCGGTGCGCGAGCGCTGGATCGTGCTGCGCAAACCCTTGCCCGCGCGCTGGTAAACCGCCTCAGAGGCCGTTGACCATGTCCCTCGCCTGCAGGGGCGTGGCCGAGCTGGTGCCCGCCAACCGCACCACGCTGCCGCTGCGGCTGCCCGCGCCGAGCACGCCCCAGAGGGCCGGGTTGTCGTCGCAGGGCTTCAGCGTTTCGGGCACCTTCTTCACGCCCGGGCGTTGCGGTCGGCCCGCGTCGGGGTCGGGCTTGCGCGGGGAATACAGCGCGAAATGCCCACCTGCCGAGGACTGCGCGCGCAGACCCCCCACGCTCACCGTGTTCTGGCCGGTCGAGAGACTGTTGAAGGTGCCGCTGCGGCGCACGGGCGTCGGGTTGTCGGCATGGTCCACGAAAGAGCCCAGGTTGCCGCTGGTGTCGTAGAACACGTCTTCCAGGTAGGACTGGCGCGCGCCCGTGTTCTGGCCGATCGCCACGTCATCGCGTTCGATGTAGGCGTCGAACAGGGTCTCCGTCGGGCCGGTGTTGCTCAGCACCACCTTCCAGGTGCCGAAGGGCCCGGTGACCACCGATCGCCGGCGGCTGAACGTGGGCGCCAGCGCCAGCAGGGCGCAGGTGCCGTGGCTGCCCAGGGCCGAGGTGGTGGGGTAGATCAGGCCGCACAGCGGTGCGCCCTGCGCGTCCACCCAGGTGCCACCGTGGCCCATGGCCATGGGCGGCAGGGGCTGGGTGTGGCCCGGTGGCGTCACGCTGATGCGCACGTTCTGCGCGCCCGCGGGCAGCCAGATCTCCAGGTAGCTCTCGGTGCGGTCGTCGGGTTGCACGCGCCAGTGCAGCGCCACCGAACCGCCTGGGGGCAGTGTGGCGTTGGCATGGGTGCGGCTCTGGTAGGCGTTGCCGGCGGGCACGGCGATCTGCAGGCGGCCGCCGAGCAGCGCGACCAGTTGGTCCATCGCCGCTTCCAGCACCGAAGTGCCGTCGTGCGGACCGGCCAGCGTGCCCCAGCTGATGTTGACCACCAGCTGGGCGCTGGGCGCGCAACGCGCGAGGATGTACATGAGCCCGTCGAGCACGCTCACGTTCATCGCGCCGCCCGAGGTGTCGAGCACGTTCGACCAGTCGAGCTGCACCGCGACCAGGTCGCAGCGGCTGGCCTCGTCGTCCATCGGATGCAGCAGGTTGCCTTTGCCGCAGGCCAGGCTCATCACGTGCGTGCCGTGGTTGACCGGGCGGGTCAGGTCCCAGAGCTGCAGGTGGGCGTAGAGCGCGTCCTCGTCCAGCTGGCCGTGGCGCGTGTAGGTGGCCATGGCCGCGTCGATGTCCGCGCCCGAGAGTTCGTGGCCGTAGCCCATGTCATCGGGTGTCGGGCCGGCGCGGGCCGGGTCCAGCGGCACGCAGTGGTGCGGCTGGTTGCCGGGCCAGTTGCCATTCACCGTGTCGTCCTGGCGCCAGAAGTGCTTCACGCGCGTGTGGCCGAGGGCGTCGAGGAACTGGTCGTTGGCGAAAGCCAGGCCGCCGTCGATCAGGCCCAGCACCTTGCCGTCGAGCAGGTCGGGCGCGGAGACCGGTTGGCTCTCGGGCGTGCAGGGGTCGATCAGGGGATGCGTGTGGTGGCCCACCGGCAGGCCGAGTTCGAAGCGCAGGATCAGGCCGCGCAGGTGCGGGTTGCTGCGCAACTGGTCGAAGAAGCGCTTCTTCACCCGCGCGGTGCAGAAGCGCAGCCCGGGCACATTGAGGTACACGCGCGGAATCTGCAGCCAGGCGGTGGAGGAGGCCGCCACCAGCGCCGGCACATCGGCCTCGCTGGTGAGCTCGATCACGATCGGCAACCACTTGGGTGGCCTCTTGCCGCGGCCGAGGTGATAGCCCGCGAACTGGTCGGCTTCCGCCCAGATCAGGTAGGGGTCTTCACCGTCGATGGCGCCCGGCGCGTTCCAGTCGATGCCGGTGAACTCACCGGTGGGCAGCGGTTGCCAAGTGGGGCCGCTCATGCCCACTCCTTGAGCGCTTCCCCCCAAAGCCAGGCCAGCAGTGGCGCGTTGCCCACGGCGGTGGACGTGGCCGAGCGCGTGTAGGCGTTGCCACTGGTGTGGTCCATCGACTGGTTCAGGCTGAAGTCCAGCGGCTCGCCGTTGGGGCCTTCGAACAGGCGGCCGTCAAAACCGCGTTCGTGCACACGCGTGCCGGTGGCGCGCGCCACCAGGAACTCGGCCAGCGCCGTGCCGAGCAGGCGCCCGCCCGCGCTGTCCACGGGGTAGTGCACGCCGGCCACCACGCGGTTGGTCGCGATGCGCGCGGCCAGCCGCTGCATCTGCTCGCGGTTCAGCGTGCCGTTGGGCGGCGAACCTGTACCCGGTACAGCATCCAACAAGGCCTCAAGAAGCGCGGCCACGGCAAAAGCCTCCGTGGCATGGCCGCTGGGCCAGCTGCCATGCCCCGGCGTCTCGATCATGGGCTGGATCTGCGGCGAAAACGCCACCGGCCGGATGCTGGCGAAGATCTGCTTGAAGCGCATCTCGACCAGCACGGCCAGGGAGAACACCAGGTCGATCAGCTGCAGGGTTTTCTTGTGGCGGTGTGCCGTGAGCCCGACCACGGACGACCAGAACAGGATCGGCGGGGTGCGCTGGTCCACGATCTCGATCGCGCGGTCGGCCCGCAGGTCCGCGTACGAGGCCACCAGATCGAGCTGCTTCTTGAACTGCGCCTTGGTGGGTGCGCGCATGCGCACGAGCGGCTTGCGCTGGATGGTGCTCGCCTGGAGGTTGGCGAACTCGAGCGTGGCGTCCTTGGGGCCGCTTCGGGTCTTGAACAGCAAGCCCTCGACGAGCTGGGAGAAGACGGCCTCGTGGCGCGGGCCTTCGGCCCACAGCGCGAGGTTGGGCGGGCTGTCGAACGCCGGCTCGTTGACGTGCAGCACCGCCCCGTTGAAGGGGCCCACGATGGCGGCGCGGCTGAGGATCAGGGCGTCGGCCGACACCATGGCGCCACCGCTGATACCTCCGCTGATGCCGCCGCTGATTCCCCCACTGATACCGCCGCTGATACCGCCGCTGATACCGCCGCTGATACCGCCGCTGATACCGCCGCTGATACCTCCGCTCATATGTATTCCCCTTGTTGGTTGGTTAATGCAATCGAAGACCGAGATGGGTGAGTGCTTTGGCGACACGCTGTCGAAGCGGGCTTTCGCCGCCAGCAGCCAAATACTGCTGCACCGTCAAATGCGGTTGCAGCTGCATCAACAGAGAGAAGGTTTCCTTTGCCTCGTTCTCGAAACCCAATTCATGTTGAGCGATCAGAAGCGTGCGTATGGTCGGTAGGTGGTAACGGTTTTTCTGGAGCGAAGAGCGACAGAGTTCGATGGCTCTTTCCCATTGCTCCAGGGACGCGCAACTCGTCGCCAGCATCATCTCAAAATAGTATTTCTGAGGATCCAGCGGAGACAGGTGCAATGCCTTCTCCGCCTCTGTCATCGAATCCTCGGGCGTGCCCCACATCGTTGACCACACGCTGTTGTACAGCCAGGCCATGGGATCGTTCGGGTTGCTCTGCGTGGCCTCCTGCAGCAGCCGGTACGAGGCGTCCACGTCTTCGCCGAGGTGGCACAGCGCATGGCCCTTGATCGCCATGGCCAGCGAGCTGCTGGGTTCGAGGTCGAGCGCGCGGTCGGCGGTGTCGATGGCGCGCTGGAAGTCGCGCGCCGGCTCACTCGAGAGGCCTTGCACCACCTGCATGATGTGCCACTTGGCCAGCCAGGCCCAGGGCGTGGCCACGCGTTTGTGGCGCTCCACCACGGCCTCGATCAGCTGCAGGCTGCGCTGCAGGTCGCGCGGCGTGGAGCGGTGCATGAGCGTGATGCCGCCGAGCATCAGGGCATTGCTGTCGAGCTGTGGCACGGGCAGCACCAGCGTGCGCTGCACCACGTCGTTGAGCAAGGCCTTGGCGCAGGCGGCGCACAGGGCGTCGAGCAACTGGCTCTGGGCTTCGAGCAGGTCGCGCGTATCGCCGGTGAGCCGGTCGGCCCAGATCACTTCGCCGCGCTTGCGGTCGGAGAGCTCGGCCATGATGACAACCTTGTCGCCGTAGGTCACGTAGCTGCCGCCGAGCACGAAGGCCGCGTCCAGGCGCTGGCCGATCTCGTCCGTGCTGCTCTGGCGGCCACGGAAGGCGGTGGTGGACATGCGGGAGATCACGCGCAGGTTCTGGCTGCGCGCGAGTTGCGCGATCACGCCGTCGGCGATCAGCTCGCCGATCACGAACTGCTCGGCCGCGTGGCTGCGCGTCTCGAAGGGCACGACGGCGATGGAGGGGCGGAAGTCGGTGGCGGCGCCTTCGGGCACGCGCGGGCGCACGGCCGCCGACGTGCTGGAGACCGGGTACAGCTGCCAGGTGCGCACCGGCTCGGGCCAGTGCTTGAGGTAACTCTCCCCGCGGTCTTCGACCTCGGCGTCCACGCCGACCACGATGCCGTCGAACACGCTGGTGGTCACCAGGGTTTCACCGGGCGAGGCGAGGTCGGCCACGCGCGCGGCCAGGTTCACGCCGTGGCCGTACACGTCGTTCTCGTCCACATACAGATTGGTGGCGTTGAGGCCGGCGCGCAGGTGCAGTTGTTGGGCGGGCGGCAGCGTCTGGTTCAGCGGCGCGAAGTATTGGTGCAGGGCGAGGGCTGCCCGCACGCCGTCGGTGGGTTGGTCGAACTCGACCAGCATGCCGTCGCCCAGGCTCTTGACCAGGCGACCCCGGCACGCGGGCAGCACCTGAGAGGTGGCGTGGTGCATGAACCCGCGCCATTGGTTCACCACCGCGGCTTCGTTGGCCGCCATGAGCCGCACCGACTCCACCAGGTCGATCACCAGCACGACCTTGTGCCGTTGCTGTGGCAACGGAGGCATGGTCGTCGATGGTGGGTCCTGGCCTTCTTGAAATTTCGAAGCGGTCACGGGCTGGCGGGCGGTCATGCCTGAGGGATTGTCAAAATTTTGTTGCAGTTTCTCACATGTCGCGCGCGATGCTGAGACGCGAAGGCGCAAAAACAGCAAAGCCGGCTTGCGCCGGCTTTGCTGATCTTCATTGCACCCGTGAAGGTGAAGAAGGAAGGCTTACTTCAGGTGGTCGTTGACCAGCTTGGTCATTTCGAACATGGACGCCTGGGCCTTCTTGAAGATTTCCTTCAGCTTGGCGTCGGCGTTGATCATGCGGCGGTTGACCGAGTCCTGCAGCTTGTTCTTCTTGATGTAGTCCCAGATCTTCTTGGTGACTTCGGTGCGCGGCAGGGGCGAGCTGCCCACGATGGCGGCCAGAGCGGCGCTGGGGGTCAGCGCTTTCATGAACGCGGCGTTGGGGGTGCGCTTCTTGGCCGGAGCGGCCTTCTTCGCAGGAGCTGCCTTCTTGGCCGGAGCGGCCTTCTTCGCAGGGGCTGCCTTCTTGGCCGGAGCGGCCTTCTTCGCAGGGGCTGCCTTCTTGGCCGGAGCGGCCTTCTTCGCAGGAGCGGCCTTCTTGGCCGGTGCCGCCTTTTTAGCGGGCGCTTTTTTCGCAGTTGCCATGATTGAATTTCCTTCTAGAAGTTGACGATTCGCCAGCGGAAAACGCGCTTTCTCACTGGTGTCTCGGATGCTAATGGAGATGCACCCGCAATCCAAGGTGGAGAACGCGCTTTTTTCAAGCTTTGCGCAGGGGAGACGCGGGTTTTTGGCGGGGAAAACAACACTTCCTCGCGAGGAGGCCGCTCAGTGCCTTGGCGGGAGGGCGTTTTTGCACGGCTCCACGGCGGCTGGCTTCGTGTCTCGATCAGGCGGTGATGCCCTTGTAGAGCATGTAGGTGGCGAGCATGTACAGCAGGCCGGCGAACACGCGCTTGAGCGATTTCACCGGCAGCGCATGCGCCGCCTTCACGCCCACCGGCGCCATCAACACGCTGAAGAGCGCGATCACCACCAGCGCGGGCAGGTAGATGTAGCCGAACGAGCCGGCCGGCAGATCCTTCAGGCCCTGGCCCGCGATCACGTAGCCGACGGCGTTGGCCAGCGCGATGGGAAAACCGAGCGCCGCGCTGGTGGCCACGGCGTTGTGGATGCTCACGTTGCACCAGGTCATGAAGGGCACGCTGACAAAACCGCCGCCCGCGCCGACCAGCCCGGAGAGCATGCCGATGACGCCGCCGGCACCCACCAGGCCCGGGGTGCCGGGCAGGGTGCGCGTGGGCTTGGGTTTCTTGTCGAGCAGCATCTGCGTGGCTGAGAAGCCGACGAAGGCCGCGAAGAACAGCGCGAGCCACGAGCCCTTGAGCAAGGCGAAGATGCCCAGGCTGGCAATGGCGGAGCCCAGCACGATGCCGGGGGCGAGGCCCTTGACGATGTCCCAGCGCACGGCGCCGCGTTTGTGGTGCGCGCGCACGCTGGAGATGGACGTGAAGATGATGGTGGCCATGGAGGTGGCGATGGCCATCTTGACCGCGAGATCCGCTTCCACACCGCGCCCCGCGAGGATGAAGGTGATGAAGGGCACCATCAGCATGCCTCCACCGATGCCCAACAAGCCGGCCAGGAAACCGGTGCCTAGGCCGAGCGCGGCCAACTCGAGAATCAGGAGGGGGTCTAAAGGCATGAAAGGTGTCTGCAAGTGCCGCCGGACCGGCATCCTGAACCGGGGTTCAGGTGGGCGAGGGCAGCGGGGCTTCGGGTTCGTCTGACGCGAGACGCTCGCACCAGCCACGCAATGTACCAAGCCCGGGCTCTATGAGCATTGGTTCAAGGAAATATAAAGCCCGACGCGCACTGCAGACGGTTCAAATTGTAGGCGCTGCATGCGGCCCACGAGGACCATCGGTCGATAAATTCTCGCGCAGTGACCAGCGGCGCGTCAGAGCAGGCGCCCGTCCTTGTCGAGCGTCTGGTCCAGGCGGCGCATCAGCTCTTCCACGCGGGCCTGCGTCTGGGGGTCGAGCGGCTCGCTGTCGAAGCCACCACCGGCTTCGGCGAACGCGCTCTGCTCGGGCTGGCCGAACGACGAGGCCTGGAAGCTCTCGGCTTCCTTCTGCGAGAGTTCGAACGCGAGGTTGAGCGAGGCCAGCACCGCGATGCGGTCGCGCGCCTTCACCTTGCCCGCATCGCGGATGCGGCACATGGCGGTGTCCACGCGCTCCACCGCGTCGAGCAGCGAGGCCTCGCCACCCGGTGGGCACGAGAGCAGGTAGCTCTGGCCCATGATCTGCACTTCAATCTGTTTGCTGCCGGGTTTGCTCATTGGAATACCTCCGTGCTTCGCACTGCGGTGCGAGCTGGCTTGGGGCGGCCCGACGCGGCGCTCATGACCGTTCCTTGCGGGTGTCGGGGGTGACATCGGTCATGCCGGGGGGCAGGCGATCGAGCAAGGCATCAATGCGGGCGCGGGCGGCCATCAGCCGGGACTTGAGCGAGTCGCGCTCGGCCTGCAGCGCATGCACCTGTTCCACCAGCAGGCTGTTGGTGCGCTGCAGTTCTTCGTGTCGCAGCAACAGGCGCTCGACACGTTCGGTGATCTGATCAAAGTGCTTGGGATCGGCCATGGTGGGACTCGAAGTTTTCACATTGTAGGGTTGCCCCGGGTGTGCGCGCCGTAGAATGCCGGTTGTTGGTGCTCGCGGTGTGGTTCACATGCCGCAGTTCAACGGGAAGCAGGAGGGTCACACCCCAGGGATGGGACCTAACCTGCGCTGCCCCCGCAACGGTAAGCAGACGAGTGGCCATGAGCGCATGCGCGAACGGTCTCTCAGCCTCCATCCGACAGCCACTGGACGACACGCCGTGTCATCTGGGAAGGCGATGGAGGTCGGTCTGTCAGCCCGGATACCGGCCAACAAGGTGGTGGTGCGTCTGGCGACAGACGCTCCACCGTGATGCCCATGCGCCGTCGGGGAAGATGGCGAGGGTCTCCTGTCTGTTTCTTCATCATGAAAAATCGCACCCTGCGCGCGCCCCTGGCCGCGCTACCGCTGGCGTTGCTGGCGGGCTTTGGCACGTCGGTCGCCCACGCTCAGTCCTCCTCTTCTTCCTCCGCTGACACCACCCTGAGGGAAACGGTGGTCACGGCCACCCGGGTCGAAACCCGCACCGATGCCGTGCTCAGCGACGTCGTCGTGATCGACGCCGACGTGATCCAGCAGTCCGCGGGCCGCTCGCTGTCCGAAGTGCTGTCGCGCAACGCGGGCCTGCAGATGTCGTCCAACGGCGGCCTGGGCAAGCAGTCGGGCCTGTTCATCCGCGGCACCGAAACCCGCCACGTGCTGCTGCTGATCGACGGCGTGCGCTACGGCTCCAGCACCTCCGGTGCGGCCGTGCTGGACAACATTCCGCTGAGCGCGATCGATCGCATCGAAGTGCTCAAGGGCCCGGCCTCGGGCCTCTATGGCAGCGATGCGGTGGGCGGCGTGGTGCAGGTTTTCACCAAGCGCGGCGTGAAGGGTTTCCATCCGCAGGCCAGCGTCACGCTCGGCAGCTTCGGGCACCGTGAAATCACCGCCGGCATCAGCGGTGGCAACGACACGATCACCTACAACCTCAGCCTGGGTTCCTTGCGCGAGGACGGCTTCTCGTCGACCAACCGAAACGTGGCCTTCGGCAACCACAACCCCGACAAGGACGGCTTCGACCAGGACAGCCTGTCGGCCTCGCTGCGCTGGGCCATCGCGCCGGGCTGGACGACCGATGTCAACTTCACCCAGGCCGACGGCGTCAGCCAGTTCGACCAGGGGCCGGGCACCTTCAACGTGCGCTCGGAAACCACCACCCGCGTGACGGGCTGGGGCCTGGAGCGCAAGTGGTCGGCCGATTCGCGCACCCAGCTGCGCCTCTCGCGCAGCGAGGACCGGTCCGACAGTTTCGAGACCTCGCCCACGCCCTCGGTGTTCAACACCGCGCAGACTCAGGCCACGCTGCAGCACGACTGGAACACCGCGCTGGGCAACCTGCTGGTGGGCCTGGAGTCGATCAAGGAAGAGGTGTCGGGCACGCAGGCCTACGCGGTGAACTCGCGCACCACGGACGCGGCCTTCGTGGGCCTGACCGGCCAGGCCGGCCAGCACCTCTGGCAGGCCAACCTGCGGCGCGACGACAACTCGCAGTTCGGCGGCGCCACCACCGGTTTCGCCAGCTACGGCTTCCAGCTCACGCCGAACTGGCGCCCGCACGTGGCCTACGGCACCTCGTTCAAGATGCCGTCGTTCAACACGCTGTACTACGTCTCAGCGTTCTTCAACGGCAATCCCACCACGCAACCCGAGCGGGGCAAGAACCGCGAAGCAGGGCTGACCTACACCCAGGGATTGCACGAAGTGAAGCTCATCCGCTTCGACAACCGGGTGCGCGGCTTCATCACGCTGCAGCCGGCGGTGGCCAACGTGCCTCGCGCGCGCCTCGAAGGCTGGTCGCTGGCCTACACCGGCTCGGCCGGTGCCTGGAGCTGGTTCACCAACCTGGAGTTGCTGGACGCGCGCAACGAGATCAACCAACGCAAGCTGCAACGCCGCGCCGACGAGGTGCTGACCGCCAGCCTGGACCACCGCATCGGTGCCTGGAACTGGGGTGCGTCGATGCAGCTCGTGGCGGAGCGTTTCGACGACGCCGCCAACACGCGCCGCCTGCCGGGCTTCGGCACGCTGGACCTGCACGCCCGCTACGCCGTGAACAAGGACTGGTCCGTCGCCCTGCGCCTGAACAACGTGGGTGACAAGTTCTATGAGACCGCGTACGGCTACAACCAGCCGGGCCGCGCGGCCTTCGTCACCCTCAACTGGGCGCCGCAGCGGTGACGCGGCATTGCCCGGCCATCCTGGTGGCTGCCCCGGCTTCAGGCCAGGGCAAGACCACCGTGGCCGCGGCACTGGCGCGCCTGCACACGCGCGCCGGTCGGCGTGTGCGGGCCTTCAAATGCGGGCCCGATTTCTTGGACCCGCACTGGCTCGCGCTGGCCACCGGGCACCCGGTGCACAACCTCGATCTGTGGATGACGGGCGAAGACGATGCCCGCGCCCGCCTGCACGAAGCCGCCGGGCAGGCCGACCTGATCGTGGTCGAAGGGGTGATGGGCCTGTTCGACGGCGAACCCAGCGCGGCCGACCTGGCGCAGCGCTTCGGCCTGCCGGTGCTCGCGGTGATCGATGCCTCGGCCATGGCGGGCACCTTCGGTGCGCTGGCATTTGGCCTGCGCCATTTCCGCCCCGGCCTGCCCTGGGCCGGCGTGCTGGCCAACCGCGTGGGCAGCGAGCGCCATGCGCAGATGCTGCGCGAGGCGCTGGCCGGTGACGAGGCCCAGTTCCTGGGTGCGGTCATGCGCGACGCGGCGTTCTCGCTGCCCGAGCGCCACCTGGGCCTGACCGTGGCCGCCGAGCTGCCCGACGCGCTGGCCCGGCTCGACGCCGCCGCCGACGCGCTGTCGCGCACGCCGCTGGGCCGGATGGAGGGTGACGCGCTGGGGCGCTGGTCGGTGGCGTTCGACGTGCCCGCCGAGGTGCCGGTCGACGCGCATTTGCTCACGGGCAAGACCATCGCCATCGCGCGCGACGCGGCTTTCTGTTTCATCTACCCGGCCAACCTGGATGTGCTGTGCGCGCTCGGCGCCGAGCTGGTTTTCTTCTCGCCGCTGGCCAACGAGCCGCTGCCGCCGTGCGACGCGGTCTGGTTGCCCGGCGGTTATCCCGAACTGCACACCGACGCACTGGCGGCGGCCACCCGCACCCGAGACGGCCTGCGCGCGCATGCCCAGGCCGGGCGGCCGGTGTGGGCAGAATGCGGCGGCATGATGCCGCTGTTCGATCAAATGATGTCCAGCGACGGCCATGCCGCCGCCACCTGGGGCCTCTTGCCGGGCCAGGTGCTCATGCAGAAGCGGCTGGCGGCCCTGGGGCCGCAGCAACTGCCGCTGCCCGCGGGCACCTTGCGCGGCCACACCTTTCACTACTCGCGCTGCGAGACCCCGCTGCAGCCGGTGCGCCACGCCGAACGGGCGCGCGGTGGTGCCGGCGAAGCCGTGTACCGCGTGGGCCCGGTGCAGGCGAGTTACTTCCACGCCTGGTTCCCGTCCAGCCCGGCGGCGGCGGCCTCGCTGTTCCTTGCAGGAGGTGCCGCATGAACCCGCCGACCCTTGGCCCGCAGCGCATCGTCTGCCTGACCGAAGAAACCACCGAGTGGCTGTACCTGCTCGGGCAGGAGCACCGCATCGTCGGCATTTCCGGCTACACCGTGCGGCCGCGCCGGGCGCGCGACGAGAAGCCCAAGGTCAGCGCCTTCCTGAACGCGAAGATCGACAAGATCCTCGCGCTGCAACCCGACTGCGTGTTCGGCTTCTCCGACCTGCAGGCCGACATCGCCGCCGAACTCATCCGCGCGGGCGTGCAGGTGACGGTGTTCAACCAGCGCAGCGTGGAAGAGATTTTGTCCATGCTGTACCAGGTGGCGGCGATCGTGGGCTGTGCCGACGAAGGCCTGGCCTGGATCGAGGCCACGCGGGCCCGGCTCGATGGCATCCGCGCCGCCGTGCAGGCCCTGCAGGCCGGCGGCAAGCGCCGCCCGCGCGTGTTCTTCGAGGAATGGGACGAGCCGCACATCAGCGGCATCCGCTGGGTCTCCGAGCTGATGGGCATCGCGGGGGGCGACGACGTGTTCCCCGAACTCGCGCGCATGCCGCTGGGCAAGGACCGCATCATTGCCGACGGCGCCGAGATCGTGCGCCGCAACCCCGACATTGTGATCGGCTCCTGGTGCGGCAAGAAATTCCGCCCCGAGAAGGTGGCCGCGCGCGCCGGCTGGCAGGACGTGAACGCGGTGAAGCACGGCCAGCTGTTCGAGATCAAGTCGGCCGACATCCTGCAGCCCGGGCCCGCCGCGCTCACCGATGGGGTGGCGCAGCTGCACCGCATCGTCACCCAATGGATGGCGCAGCATGGCTGAGATCGCGCGCAGCGAATTCATCCTCGGCGGCCAGCGCAGCGGCAAGTCGCGCCGCGCGGAGTTGCTCGCGCGCCAGTGGCTGGCGACGGACACCGCCCACCGCGCGGTGATGATCGCCACCGGCCAGCCCTGGGACGAGGAAATGCGCGAGCGCATCGTGCGCCACCAGCGCGACCGCGCCGAGCGCGTGCCCGGCATGGTCACCGTGGAAGAACCGCTGGCCCTGCCCGAGGCCCTGCGCGAACACAGCGCGCCGCACACCCTGGTGGTGGTGGACTGCCTCACGCTGTGGCTGACCAACCTGCTGATGCCCGCCGAGGGCGCGGCGGCCGATGCCGCCGGGCCCACGCGCCAGCTGTGCCAGGCCATCCGTGCCGCGCGCGGTCCGGTGGTGCTGGTGGGCAACGAGATCGGCCTGGGCGTGATCCCCATGGGCCGCGAGGTGCGCGCCTTCGTGGACGCGCTCGGTGGCCTGAACCAGGCCGTGGCCGCCGCCTGCGAGCGCGTCACGCTGATGGCGGCGGGCCTGCCCCTGACCCTGAAATGAAAGCCCGATCCATGACCCGCTTCTGGCGCCTTCTCTCACTCGGCCTGCTGATCGGCGGCGCGGCGCACGCCGCCGGGGTGGAAGTGACCGACGACCGCGGCGTGACCGTGACGCTGGCGCAATCGCCGCAGCGCATCGTCTCCCTGCTGCCTTCGTTGACCGAAACCGTGTGCGAGCTGGGCCAGTGCGAACGGCTGGTCGGCGTGGACCGGTACTCCAACCACCCGGCCTTCGTGCGCACCCTGCCGCAGACCGGCGGCGGCATCGACCCCAACATCGAGGCCATCGTGGCCCTGAAACCCGACGTGGCGCTCATGGCCACCTCGTCGCGCGGCGTGCAGCGGCTGGAGTCGCTGGGCGTGAAGGTGCTGGCGATGGAGCCCAAGAGCTCGGCCGACGCGCAGCGCGTCATGGGCAAGCTCGGCCAGCTGCTGGAGGTGCCCGATGCGCAGCGCATCTGGCGCGCGATCGACGCCAGCGTGTCGGCGGTGGCGCAGTCGCTGCCGCCGGGCGCGCGCCAGCTGCGCGTGTACTACGAGGTGAGCACCGGGGGCTATGCCGCCGGCACCGGCTCCTTCATCGGCGAGCTGATGGCGCGCCTGGGCGTGCAGAACATCGTCGCGCCCTCGCTGGGGCCTTTCCCGCGCGTCAACCCCGAGTACGTGGTGCGCGCCAACCCCGACCTCATCATGATCGGCGCGCGCAACGTGCAGGGCCTGGAAACCCGGCCGGGCTGGCGCGGCATCCGCGCCCTGCGCGAGCGCCGCCTCTGCGTCTTCACGGCCGAGGAGTCCGACGTGCTGGTGCGCCCGGGCCCGCGCATGGCCGAGGCCGCGCGCCTCATGGCGCGCTGCATCACCGAAAAGGGCTTGAAGTGAGCGGCGCCCGCCACAGCCTCTGGCTCGGCAGCGCGCTGCTGATCGCGGCGGCGGCCGTGCTGCTGCTGGGCGCGGGCGTGGGCAGCACCGGCTTCGACAGCGTGCTCAACGCCCGGCACGACCCGGTGGCCTGGCAGATCCTGTGGGACATCCGCCTGCCGCGCACGCTCGGCGCCTGGGTGGCCGGCGGCCTGCTCGGCCTGGCCGGCGCGGTGGCGCAAGGCCTGTTCCGCAACCCATTGGCCGACCCCTATCTGCTGGGCAGCGCCTCGGGCGCGGCGCTCGGCGTGGCCCTGGCGCTGGCCCTGTTCGGCACCACGCCGTTCGCCACGCAATGGGCCGTGCGCCTGGGCCTGACCGGCGCGGCCTTCACCGGCGCGGTGATCGGCGTGGTGCTCACGCTGGCGCTGGCCAAGGGCGTGCAGCACACCCTGCGCCTGCTGCTGGCTGGTGTGATCGTGGGCGTGGTGCTGGGCGCCGCGCGCGACCTCGTCACCATCGCCTCGCCCGACACCTTGCAGGCCATGCAGGGTTTCATGCTGGGCAGCACCGGCTTCGTGGGCTGGGCCGCCTGCGGCGTGATGGCCGCCATGGGGCTCGCCGCGCTGCTGGTGGCCGCCTCGCTCGGCCGCGTGCTCGACGGCCTGGCACTGGGTGAGGCCACCGCGATCAGCCTGGGCCTGCCGCTGGTGGCCGTGCGCGCCGTGCTGGTGGCGGTGCTGGCGCTGGCCACCGGCGCGGCCGTGGCACAGACTGGCCTGATCGCCTTCGTGGGCCTGGCCTCGCCGCACCTGGTGCGCTCCATCGTGAAGACCACGCACGGCCGCCTGATCGTGCTGAGCGCCTTGATGGGCGGCCTGCTGTTGATGGCCGCCGATGTGCTCGCGCGCTGGATCATCGCGCCGCAGGAACTGCCGGTGGGCGTGCTCACCGCCGTGTTGGGCGGCAGCTACCTGCTGTGGCTGATGCATCGGCGGCGCCGACCGGGGAGTGGCTTGTGACGGCCGCGCTGCAGGCCCAGGGCATCGGCGTGGCGCTGGGCGGCACGCCGGTGCTGCACGGCATCGACGTGGCCTTGCCTGCCGCGCGCTGGACCAGCGTCGTCGGTCCCAACGGCGCGGGCAAGTCCACCCTGTTGAAAACCCTGGCCGGCCTGCTGCCGCACAGCGGCCAGGTGCAGCTGCTGAACCGCCCGCTCGCGCAATGGCGCGGCCGCGAGCGCGCGCGCCGACTGGCCTGGCTGGGGCAGGGCGAGCAGGGCGCGGACGACCTCAGCGTGTGGGACGTGGCCATGCTCGGCCGCCTGCCGCACCAGCCCTGGCTGGCCCCACCGTCCGAGGCCGACCGCGCCGCGGTCGAGCAGGCCCTGCGCGCCACCCAGGCCTGGGACTGGCGCGAGCGCCCGCTGGGTGCGCTCTCCGGCGGCGAACGCCAGCGCGTGCTGCTGGCGCGCCTGCTGGCGGTGCAGGCCGAGGTGATGCTGATGGACGAGCCGCTCGCCAACCTCGACCCGCCGCACCAGGCCGACTGGCTGCTGCTGGTGCGCGAGCTGGTGGCCCGGGGCAAGACCGTCGTCAGTGTGCTGCACGAAATCGGCATGGCGCTGCACGCCGACCAGATGGTGGTGATGGCCCAGGGCCGCGTGCACCACCAGGGCGCCTGCGACGACGCGGCCACCCACCAGGCCCTCGAACAGGTCTTTGACCACCGCATCGCGATCCATCCGCTGGGCGACCAGTGGGTCGCCTTGCCCCGCTGACCCTCTTTTCACGGAGCCCGAACCATGCAGATCGAAGCCCCTCCCGTCCTGCGAGACACCCCCAAACCCCAAGGCGAACGGCGCGGCCTGGTGCTGGTGCACACCGGCACCGGCAAAGGCAAGAGCACGGCCGCCTTCGGCCTGGCGCTGCGCGCCCATGGCCGGGGCAAGTCGGTCAAGGTCTACCAATTCATGAAGGTGCCCTCGGCGCGCTTCGGCGAGCACCGGCTGTTCGAACAATTGGGCATTCCCATCGAAGGCCTGGGCGACGGCTTCAGCTGGAAGAGCCGCGACCTGGACCACTCCGCCGAGCTGGCGCGCGAGGGCTGGGCCAAGGCCGAGGCCACCATCCGCGCCGGTGAACACTTCATGGTGGTGCTGGACGAAATCATGTACCCGCTGCGCTACGGCTGGGTGCCGCTGGAGGCCGTGCTGACCTGCCTGCGCGAGCGCCCGCCGCACGTTCACGTGGTGCTCACCGGGCGCGGTGCGCCGGCCGAACTCATCGAGCTGGCCGACACGGTGACCGAGATGACGCTGATCAAGCACCATTTCAAGGCCGGCGTTCCCGCACAGCGAGGCATTGAAGACTGATGGGCGCGATGCCGCCCGTGCCGACGCTGGCGATGCTGGGGCTGCTCGGCGGCATGGCCGTGCCCGCGCTCGCCCAGCACCGCATCGTCACGCTCTCGCCGTCGCTCACCGAGGCCGTGTGCGCGCTCGGCCACTGCGCCGAGCTGGTCGGCACCGACCGCTATTCGAGCTGGCCGGGCACGGTGGCGAAGCTGCCCAAGGTCGGCGGCCTGGCCGACGCGCAGATCGAGCACATCGTGGCACTGCGGCCCGACATGGTGCTACTCGGGCCGCGCAGCCGCGCCGGTGAGCGCCTGACCGAACTCGGCGTGCCGGTGCAGACCTTCGACGCGCGCACCCACGCCGACCTCAAACGCATGCTGCTCGCGCTCGGCCAGTCGCTGGGCGAGACGGCGCGCGCCCACGAACTCGTGCGGCGCATCGAGCAGGAACTCGAGGCCGCCGCGCGCCGCGTGCCGGCTTCCCTGCGCGGTCGCACGGTGTACGTGGAGGTCGGCATCGGCCCCACCGCCGCCAGCGCCAAGAGCTTCATCGGCGAAACCGTCGCGCGCCTGGGCCTGGTCAACATCGTGAGCGGCGACGCCGGCCTGTTCCCGCGCGTCAACCCCGAGATGGTGGTGCGCCGCTCGCCCGATCTGATCATCGGCCCCCAGTCCACGCTCTCGGGCATGACCGACCGCCCCGGCTGGGCCGGCCTGCAGGCGCTGCGCCGCCAGCAGGTCTGCCAGCTCGACGCCGACCGCATGGACCTGCTCTCGCGCCCCGGCCCCCGCCTGGGTGAGGCTGCGCAGATGCTGGTCGACTGCCTGCTCGCCTTGCCCACCCTTCGCCCCTGAATAGGAGACCTCTGATGCAAACCCGCAAGATCCCCGCCACCATCGTCACCGGCTTCCTCGGCGCCGGCAAGACCACGCTGCTGCGCCACCTGCTCACGAACGCGCAGGGCCGGCGCATCGCCGTCATCGTCAACGAGTTCGGTGAACTCGGCATCGACGGCGAGCTGCTGCGCGGCTGCGGCATCGGCTGCGACGAGAACGGCGAAGAGAATGGCCAGCTGTTCGAGCTCGCCAACGGCTGCCTGTGTTGCACGGTGCAGGAAGAGTTCGCGCCCGTGATGGAGCAGCTCGCCGCGCGCCGCGACCAGATCGACCACCTCGTCATCGAAACCTCCGGCCTGGCCCTGCCCAAGCCGCTGGTGCAGGCCTTCCAGTGGCCCGCGCTGCGCAACGCCTTCACGGTGGACGCCGTCGTGACCGTGGTGGACGCCCCGGCCGTGGCCGCCGGCCGCTTCGCTGAAGACCCGGTGGCGGTGGACGCGCAACGCCGTGCCGACGAGAACCTGGACCACGACTCGCCGCTGGCCGAGCTGTTCGAGGACCAGCTCGCCACCGCCGACCTGGTGGTGGTGCACAAGACCGACGGCCTGGATGCCGCCACGCTGGCCGAGGTGGAGGCCATCATCCGCGCCGAAACCCCCGCCGGTGTGAAGCTGGTGCACGCGCAGCACGGCAAGCTGGACCTGGGCGTGCTGCTCGGTCTGGAGCGCGCGGTGGAAGACGTGATCGACCAGCGCAAGACCCACCACGACGAGGAAGAGGACCACGACCACGACGAGTTCGATTCGGTCTCGCTCACGCTGGACGTGCCCGACCGCCAGCGCCTGCTGGACGCGCTCGTGGCCCTGGTGCAGCGCCACGAGATCTACCGCGTCAAGGGCTTCGTGGCCTTGCCCGGTGCGGCCATGCGCCTGGTGGTGCAGGGCGTGGGCCAGCGTTTCGACAGCCACTTCGACCGCCCCTGGCGCGCCGACGAAGCGCGCGCGACGCGGCTGGTGTTCATCGGCGACCACCTCGACCGCGACACGCTGCAGAGCGAACTCCAGTCGGCCCTGAGCGCCGACACCAGCCTGGCCTGACATGCACCTGTTGTCCACGCGCCCGGGCGGCCACGTCGAAGACGGCGGGCAGGGCATCGTGCGCGTGGAACAGACCCCCGGCGACATCGTGGTGCTCAGCGCGGCCGACACCACGCTCTCGCTGCTGGCCGACGCGGCCGCCGGCCTGGGCGACGACTTCCCCAGCGTGCGGCTGGTCAACCTGATGTGGCTGCGCCAGCCCGCGTCCACCGACATGTACGTGGACGACGTGCTGCGCCACGCGCGCGTGGTCGTCATCGACCACCTGGGCGCACCGAGCGACTGGGCCTACGTGGTGGAGCAGGCGGTCTCGCTGGCGGCGAAACACGGCCAGTGGCTGGCCCTGTTCTCGGGCGACAACGCGCAGGACCCGCAACTGCTGATGCGCAGCACCGCCGCGCCCGAGGACTGCGACCGGCTCTGGCGCTGCCTGCGCGAAGGCGGGCGCGACAACGCGTTGGCCTTCTTCTCGCTCATCGGCCACGCGGCCTTCGGCCGGGGGCCCCGGCCGCCGCCGCCCCGGCCCCTGCCGCCGGTGATGCCCTACACCCCGCAGGCCGCCGTGCCCTGGCGCGTCGGCGCGCCGGTGGCGCTGCTGGTGTTCTACCGCGCGCACCTGCAGGCCGGCAACACCGCCGTGTTCGACGCGGTGCTCGCCGCCCTGGCCGAGGAAGGGCTCAACGCCCTCGCGGTGGCGGTGGACTCCCTGAAGAACCCCGACAGCCTGACCACGCTGCAGGCCCTGGCCGCCGAGCGCGGCGTGGGCGTGGTGCTCAACGCCACCAGTTTCGCGGTGGCCTCGCTCGACGTTGAGAGCACCGAGGCGGTGGCGCTGGCCGGCGACGCGCCGGTGCTGCAGCTCATCACCGCCGGTTGCTCGCAGGAACAATGGCAGGCCGACCCGCACGGCCTGGCGCCGCGCGACCTCGCCATGCAGGTGGTGCTGCCCGAGGTGGACGGCCGCATCGGCACGCGCGCCATCAGCTTCAAGGGCCTGGCCTGGCGCTGCGAGCGCACCGAGGTGGACGTGGTGCGCTACCAGCCCGAGCCCGAGCGCATCCGCTTCGTGGCCGAACTCGCGCGCCGCTGGTGCGCGCTGCGCGACAAGCCCCATGCCGACAAGCGCGTCGCGCTCATCCTCGCCAACTACCCCAACGACGACGCGCGGCTGGCCAACGGCGTGGGCCTGGACACGCCGGCTTCCACCGCGCTCATCCTGCGCGCCCTGCGCGACGCGGGGTACGCCACCGGCGAACTGCCCGAGGGCGGCGACGAACTCATGGCGCGGCTGGTGCAGGGCGTCACCAACGACACCGACGCCAACCACCACCGGCCGGCGGGCCAGAGCCTGGCCATGGCCGACTACCTGCGCGACTTCCAGGCCTTGCCGCCCGAAAGCCAGGCCGCGGTGAACGCGCTCTGGGGCGCGCCCGAGCAGGACCCGATGCAACGCGGCGGCCGTTTCATGGTGCCCGGCCTGCGCCTGGGTCAGGTCTTCGTGGGCATCCAGCCCGCGCGCGGGCGCGACCTCGATCTCGTGGCCAGCTACCACGATGCCGACCTCGTGCCCACGCACGGCTACCTCGCCTTCTATTTCTGGCTGCGGCGCGCCTTCGCGGTGGACGCCGTGGTGCACGTGGGCAAACACGGCAACCTCGAGTGGCTGCCCGGCAAGAGCGTGGCCCTGGGCGCGGCCTGCTGGCCCGATGCCCTGCTGGGGCCGCTGCCGCACCTGTACCCCTTCATCGTCAACGACCCGGGCGAGGGCAGCCAGGCCAAGCGCCGCACGCAGGCGGTCATCATCGACCACCTCATGCCCGCGCTCACGCGCGCCGAGACCTACGGACCGCTGCAGGAACTCGAGCGCCAGATGGACGAGTTCTACGAAGCGCTCTCGCTCGACCCGCGCCGCGCCAGGCTGCTGCGCGAGGGCATCCTGGCGCAGGTGCTGAAGCACCAGCTGCACCGCGAGCTGGGTTTCCAGCCACCGGCCGACGAGGCGCAGCGCGAACAGCTGCTCGCGAAGCTCGACGCCTACCTGTGCGAGATCAAGGAATCGCAGATCCGCGACGGCCTGCACATCCTCGGCCAGTCGCCGCAGGGCCGCCAGCGCACCGACACCCTGGTGGCGCTCGCGCGTTTCCCCGGCGGCCAGGCGGCAGGGCAGGGCAGCCTGCTGGTGGCGCTGGCGAACGACCTCGGCCTGGACGGCTTCGACCCGCTCAGCCCTGAATGGGCCGAGGCCTGGGCCGGCCCGCGCCCCGAGGCGCTGCAAAGCCTGAGCGACGAACCCTGGCGCCACGCCGGCCACACGCGCGAGCGGCTGGAGCTGCTGGCCGCCGCGCTGGTGGACCAGCACCTGGGTGCGGACGAAGCCCCACTCGATGCGCAGGCCTGGCCCCACACCGCCCCGGTGATCCAGCGCCTGAGGCAGACGCTCGCGCCCCGGCTCGACGCCTGCGGACCGAACGAGATCGGCCAGCTGATGCGCGGCCTCGCGGGCCGCTTCGTGCCCGCCGGCCCGAGCGGCGCGCCCTCGCGCGGCCGGCCCGACGTGCTGCCCACCGGGCGCAACTTCTATTCGGTGGACACGCGCGCCGTGCCCACGCCCACGGCCTACGCCATGGGCGCGCTCGCGGCCGACCGCGTGATCGAGCGCCACCTGCAGGACCACGGCCGCTTCCCCACGGCGGTCGGCCTGTCGGTGTGGGGCACCAGCACCATGCGCACCGGCGGCGAGGACATCGGCCAGGCCTTTGCGCTGCTTGGTGTGCGGCCCAAGTGGGCGCCCGGCAGCAACCGGGTGGTGGACATCGAGGTGCTTCCCATGGCCATCAAGAACCGGCCGCGCATCGACGTGACGCTGCGCGTCTCCGGCTTCTTCCGCGACGCCTTCCCCAACGTGATCGACCTGTTCGACACAGCGGTGCGCGCCGTTGCCGCGATCCCGGAAGACGACGAGCCGGACGAGGTGAACCCCATCCGCGCGCGGGTGCGGCGCGAGGCCGCCGAAGCGGTGGCGGCCGGCGCGGCGGACGAGGACGCGCAGCGTCGGGCCACCTGGCGCGTGTTCGGCCCGCGCCCCGGCGGCTACGGCGCCGGGCTGCAGGAGCTGATCGACAGCCGGCGCTGGAGCGACAACGCCGACCTCGCGCAGGCCTACCTGCGCGCCGGCGCCTTCGCCTACGGGCAGGACGGGCACGGCACGGCCGCGCGCGACGCCTTCGAGCAGCGCCTGGCGCGCGTGGACGCGGTACTGCACAACCAGGACAACCGCGAGCACGACATCCTCGACTCGGACGACTACTACCAGTTCCAGGGCGGCATGGCCTCGGCCGTGCAGCACCTGGCCGGCGCCCCCGCCGCGCTGTACCACGGCGACTTCAGCACGCCCGGCGCGCCGCGCGTGCGCACGCTCGGCGAGGAAGTGGCCCGCGTGGTGCGCGCGCGCGCCGTCAACCCCAAGTGGATCGACGGCGTGAAGCGCCACGGGTACAAGGGCGCGTTCGAGATCGCCGCCACCGTGGACTACCTGTTCGCCTTCGACGCCACCACCGGCGTGGTCGGCGACCACCAGTACGCGCTGGTGGCCGAGGCCTACCTGCACGACGACGCCACGCGCGCCTTCCTGCAGCAACACAACCCGCTGGCCCTGCGCGGCATCGGCGAGCGCCTGCTCGAAGCCATGCAGCGCGGCCTGTGGGCCGAGCCGGGCGAGCACCGCGAACGCATCGAACAGCACCTGCTGGCGCTGGAACAGACGCTGGAAGACCAAGGACCCTGAGCATGATGAACACCGCCGTTCCCGAACTGCAGGCCGCGTCCCCGGCGGCCTTTCCCTTCACCGCCCTGGTGGGGCATGGCGACCTGCAGCGCGCGCTGCTGCTGGCCGCCATCGACCCCGGCATGGGCGGGGTGCTCATCAGCGGTCCGCGCGGCACGGCCAAGTCCACCTCGGCGCGCGCGCTGGCCGCGCTGCTGCCGCAGGCGCCCTTCGTCACGCTGCCGCTGGCCGCCAGCCTGGAGCAGTTGGTGGGCACGCTCAACCTCGAAGACGTGCTGCGCGACGGCCAGGTGCGGCTGGCGCCCGGCCTGGTGGCGCGCGCGCACGGCGGCGTGCTGTACGTCGATGAAGTCAACCTGCTGCCCGATGCGCTGGTGGACGCGCTGCTCGACGTGGCCGCCAGCGGCGTGAACACCGTCGAGCGCGACGGCGTCTCGCGCCAGCACGCCGCGCAATTCGTGCTGGTGGGCACCATGAACCCGGAAGAGGGCGAGCTGCGCCCGCAACTGCTGGACCGCTTCGGCCTCTCGGTGTCGCTCACCAACCCGGACGATGCCGCGCAGCGCCAGGCCATCGTGCGCGCGCGCCTGGCCTTCGATGCCGACCCGCAGGCGCTGCTGGCGCGGCACGCCGAGGCACAGGCGGCACTCGTGGCGCGCCTGGCCAGCGCGCGCGCCGCCCTGAACGGGTTGCCGTGGACCGACGCCGTGGTGCAGCACGCCGCGAACCTCGCGCTGGCCGCCGGTGTCGACGGCATCCGCGCCGACCTCGTCATGCTGCGCGCCGCGCGCGCCCTGGCCGCGCTGGAGCAGCGCGATGCGGTCAGCGTGGACGACGTGGACGCCGTGGCCGAACTCGCACTGGCGCACCGCCGCTCGCCCGACAGCGCCGCCCCGCCGGCCCCTCGCGCATCCAGCCCGCCAGCGGGTGGGCAGGGTGCTGCTCCGTCGAACGGGAGCGCCCCCGAAGGCGACTGGGGCGCGTTGCCGCCGCAGCCCGAGGCCATGGCGCGGGTGAAACACACGGGGGCCTGGCCCCCAAAAAAAGCATGAGCCACCCCGGCCCGCGCGCGCCCACGGCGCCCGACGGTCGGCGGTGGCCCACCCCGAACCTCTCCCCGAAACCGAGCCTGGCCCGGCACGCGGCGCGTCCTGCCGAAACGGTGGGCGCCGGCATTCACTGGTTGCGCACGCTGGTGGCCAAGGGCCCGCAGCGCCTGGCGCCCGCGCACCTGCGCCACCGGGCGGTGAGCCTGCGCACGCCCCCCTTGCACCTGATCGCGCTCGACACCTCGGGCTCGATGCGCCGGGGCGGGCGGCTGGCCTGGGCCAAGGGTTTTGCCGCGCGCCTGATCGAGCAGGCCGCGCGCGCGGGCGATCACGTGGCGCTGCTGTGTTTCGGCGGCCAGGGCGTGCAGCTGCTGCTGCCACCCGGCCCGGCCCGTGCGGCCGGCAGCGCGCGCGTGCGGCCGGTGGGCGGGGGCGGCGGCACGCCGCTGTCGGCCTGCCTGCAGGAGGCCGATCGCCTGCTGCGCAAGGCCCAGCGGCAGCGCGGCGCGGCGGGCGGTGATTGCCTGTGGCTACTCACCGACGGCCGCACGCTCGAACAACCCACGGCCCCGCGCTCGGCGGGCCACATCGTCGTCGTGGATTTCGACGACCCCCTGCGGCCCCTGGGCCGGTGCGCGGCCTGGGCCGGGCGCTGGCACGCCGAACACCGCCTGCCGGCCTGACCACGCTGTCCACACCATGTCCCTGACACCCCTCACCGAAGTGATCGTCTGCACCACCTGCCGCCCACCCGGCGCCTCGCGCGACGAGCCCGCGGCCGGCGCGCTGCTGTTCGAGGCCGTGCTGGCCGCGCAAGGGCGCGACGCCGAACCCCTGGTGCGCGTGCGCGGCATGGCCTGCCTCAGCAGCTGCTCGCGCGCCTGCTCGGTGGCCTTTCAGGCGCCGGGCAAACACACCTACCTGTTCGGCGATCTGGTGCCCGATGCCGAGACGGCCGAGCACGTGCTCGTCTGCGCCGGCATGCACGCGGCCGCGAGCGACGGCAACCTGCTGCGCAACGAGCGGCCCGCGCGCCTGCGCAGCGGCATCCTCGCGCGCCTGCCGCCCAACCTCATGGTGTCCGACGCATGAGCCCTCGTTTCCTGCCGGAGCGCCGAAAGGCGCGGCGCCCCGGCTTCCTTGTTCGCACGCCTCAACCCTTCTTGAAATGGAGCACCACATGAATGGAACCAGCACCACGGCGCCCTC
This sequence comes from Hydrogenophaga sp. FW305-3-2-15-A-LB1, assembly GCF_058787875.1. NCBI lineage: Bacteria > Pseudomonadati > Pseudomonadota > Betaproteobacteria > Burkholderiales > Comamonadaceae > Hydrogenophaga > Hydrogenophaga sp. FW305-3-2-15-A-LB1. The sequence goes on from NZ_JBYTAE010000008.1 coordinate 52,559, forward strand.
GGGCGTCACGTCCGCCGTGCGCAGCCTGCTGCTGCAACTGGCCGCCGCCGCCGCCCTCGGGCTGGTGGTTCTCTACGGCGTGGCGTTCGCCGAGAGCCCGGTCGCGCACAACGCGGCGCACGACGTGCGCCACGTGACGGTCAAACCCTGCCACTGAAGGAGCCGCCATCATGATTTTTCAAAGACTGATCTGGGCCAGCCTGGCCGTGGCCTTCGCCGTGGGCGTCGTGCAGACCGGTGTGCAGCAGCTGCAGGCCGTGCCCATCATCCTGGCCGCCGAGGTCTACGAAGACCAGAAGATCGAAGCGCCCGCCACCACCACCGAAGCCGCGCCGGCCGGCGGCCATGCCGCTCACGAAGGCCATGCCATGGCCGAGGAAGCCGAAGAGTGGGCCCCGGCCGACGGCTTCGAGCGCACCGCCTGGACCTTCGCCGCCAACGTGCTGCACGCCTTCAGCATGGCGCTGCTGGTATTCGCCGTGATGGGCGTGGCCCTGTGGCGCGGCACCACGCTGCGCGCGCTGCCACTGGCCCTGGCGACCGCCGCCGCCGGCTGGCTGGTGTTCCACTTCTGGCCCTCGATCGGCCTGCACGCCGAGATCCCCGGCATGGACGCCGCCCGCCTGGGTTCGCGCCAGGGCTGGTGGATCCTGGCCGCCGTGAGCGCGGCACTGGCCTGTGCCTCCGTGGCGGGCCTCAAGAGCCCTCTGCGCTGGCTGCTGGCGGCTGCGCTGCTGGCCTTGCCCTACGTGGTCGGTGCGCCGCACATCACCGCCGACCCGCTGGCCGGTTTCCAGGGCGAAGCCCAGGCCGTGCTGCGCGACCTCGGCACCCAGTTCGTCTGGGCGACCACCTGGGTCTCGCTGACGTTCTGGCTCTGCATGGGCCTGGCCACCGGCCTGGCGTTCCAGCGCTGGGTGCAACCGATCCTGCGCGCCACCTTCGGCGAAGCCGGCAAGCTGCCGCAAGCGGCCTGACAGGGCGGTGGTCTGCCTGCCCGCGAGGACAGGCAGAATACCGCTCCCCTAAGTCGAAAGGACTATGAACATGACGACCATCACCGACACCGCCCCGCCGCAGGCCGCCAGCGCCGCGCAGCCCCTGCATTTCCACGCCAAACCCGCGCCCCAGCCCGCCACCGACGCCGGCACGGACGCCTGGCGCGTGGAAGACGTGCAGGCGCTGTTCGACCTGCCGTTCTCCGATCTGCTGCACCGCGCGCAGACCGTGCACCGCGAACACTTCGACCCCGCCGAGGTCGAGCTCGCGACGCTGCTGTCGGTGAAGACCGGCGGCTGTCCGGAAGACTGCGGTTACTGCCCGCAGTCGGTGCATTTCGACACCGGCCTCACCGCCGGCAAGCTCATGGGCGTGGACGCCGTGCGCGAGGCCGCGCAGCGCGCCAAGCAGGCCGGCGCCACGCGCTTCTGCATGGGCGCGGCCTGGCGCGCGCCGAAAGACCGCGACGTCGATGCCGTGGCCGAACTCGTGCGCACCGTCAAGGCCGAGGGCCTGGAGGCCTGTGCCACGCTGGGCATGCTGTCCGACGGCCATGCCGAGATCCTGCGCGACGCGGGCCTGGACTACTACAACCACAACCTCGACAGCGCGCCCGACTTCTACGGCGAGATCATCACCACGCGCGACTACCAGGACCGCCTGGACACGCTGGCGCGCGTGCGCGGCGCGGGCGTGAAGGTCTGCTGCGGCGGCATCGTGGGCATGGGCGAGTCGCGCCTGCAGCGCGCCGCGCTGGTGGCCCAGCTCGCCAACCTCGCGCCCGACTACCCCGAGTCGGTGCCGATCAACCACCTCGTGAAAGTGCAGGGCACGCCGCTGGCCGATCAGCCCGACCTGGACCCGCTGGAATTCGTGCGCACCATCGCGGTGGCGCGCATCACCATGCCGCGCGCGCGGGTGCGCCTGTCGGCCGGGCGCCAGCAGATGAGCGAGGCGGTGCAGGCCCTGTGTTTCCTGGCCGGCGCCAACTCCATCTTCTACGGCGAGAAGCTGCTCACCACCGGCAACCCCGACGTGGCGGCCGACATGGGCCTGCTGGCCAAGCTGGGCCTGCGGCCGCGCCACGTGTCGGCCGACTGAAGCCACCGCGCATGCCCTCGCTCAACGAGACCTGGCGCCAACGCAGCCTCGCGGCGGTGTGGCACCCCTGCACCCAGATGAAGCTGCACGCGCCCGAGGGCGCGGCCTTGCCGCTGGTGCCGGTGGCGCGGGCCGAAGGGGTCTGGCTGCACGACCACGAGGGCCGGCGCTACCTGGACGCCATCAGCTCCTGGTGGGTCAACCTGTTCGGGCACAACCACCCGGCCATCCGCGCGGCGCTGGTGGATCAGTTGAATCGGCTGGACCATGTGATGCTGGCCGGCTTCACCCACGCGCCGGTGGTGGAGCTGTCCGAGCGCCTGTCCTCGGCCACCGGGCTGGGCCACGCCTTCTACGGCAGCGACGGCGCCAGCGCCACCGAGATCGCGCTCAAGATGAGCGCGCACCACTGGCGCAATGCGGGGCGGCCCGGCAAGAGCCGCTTCGTCGGGCTGGCGGGCGGTTACCACGGCGAGACCGTGGGCGCGCTGGCCGTGACCGACATCGCGCTCTTTCGCGAGGCCTATGCGCCGCTGGTGCGGCTGGCGGCCACGGTGCCCAGCCCCGATGCCCGCGCGGCGGCACCCGGCGAGTCCGCCGCCGACGTGGCCGAGCGCGCCGCCAAGGCGCTGGCCGACTGGCTGGCCGAACACCATGAGGACACGGCGGCGCTGATCGTCGAGCCGCTGATCCAGTGCGCCGCCGGCATGGCGATGCACGATCCCCACTATTTGCGGCGCGCGCGCGAGCTGTGCGACCGCTACGAGGTGCACCTGGTGCTGGACGAGATCGCCGTCGGCTTCGGCCGCACCGGCACGCTGTTCGCGCACCAGCAGGCCGGCATCCAGGCCGACTTCCTGTGCCTCTCCAAAGGACTGACCGGGGGCACGCTGCCGCTGTCGGTGGTGCTCACCACCGACGAGGTCTACGCCGCCTTCTACGACGACCAGGTCGCGCGCGGTTTCCTGCACTCGCACAGCTACACCGGCAACCCGCTGGCCTGCCGCGCCGCGCTGGCCACGCTCGACCTGTTCGAACAGACCGATGCGCTGCGGCGCAACGTGACCACCGCCGAGCGGCTCGCCGCGCAGTTCGCGCCCCTCTCGGCGCACCCGCGCGTGCGCCACGCGCGCCGCCAGGGCATGGTCTTCGCGTGGGACGTGGCCAGCAGCCTGCCCGACTTCGGCCGCCGCTACGCCCGCCACGCGCTGGACCGGGGGCTGGTGCTGCGGCCCATCGGCTCCACGCTGTACGCCATGCCGCCCTACGTGATCGACGAAGCCGAAGGCGACTGGCTGGCGCGGGGCGCGCTGGCCGCGTTGGAAGCCACGCTGGCGGAAGAGGCAACCGGTGCGAGCCTCGCTGGCATCGCGGAGGTGCGCGATGGCGTTTGACGGCTGCTTCGTCACCGGTACCGACACCGGCGTGGGCAAGACCCTGGTCAGCGCGGCCCTGCTGCACACGCTCGCGCGGCACCACCGCCGCGTGGTCGGCATGAAGCCGGTGGCGGCGGGCCTGATCGAGCACCAGGGGCAATGGGTCAGTGAAGACGTGCTGGCCTTGCGCGCGGCGTCCACGGTGGTGGTGCCGGCCGAACTCGACAACCCGGTGGCCCTGCCCGATGCCATCGCGCCCCACCTCGCGGCCGAGCGCGCGGGCCGCACCGTGACCGTGGCCGAGCTGCTGGCCGCGCACCGCACGCTGCGTGCGCAGGCCGATGTGGTGGTGGTCGAAGGCGCGGGCGGCTGGCGCGTGCCGGTCAACGACGACGAAACCCTGGCCGACCTCGCGCGCGCCATCGGTGCGCCGGTGGTGCTGGTGGTGGGTCTGCGCCTGGGTTGCCTGAACCACGCGCTGCTCACGGCCGAGGCCATCCGCGCCGACGGCCTTGCCCTGGCGGGCTGGGTGGCCAACGCCATCGACCCCGACATGCCTTGCCGCGAAGAGAACATCGACACGCTGCGCCGCTGGCTGCCGGCACCGCTGCTGGGCCGCGTGCCCTGGCAGGCCGCCGCCCCGAAGGCCCATGACATTGCGCTGGAGCTGCCCCATGACCTGGTTGGATGAATTCGATGAGCGCCTGGCCGCGCTGGACGCGCAGTCGCTGCGCCGCCGCCGCCGCGAGGTGGTGCCGGCGCAGGGCGCGCGGTTGTGTGTCGACGGGGAGTCGCTGCTGGCCTTCTGCAGCAACGACTACCTCGGCCTGGCGCAGGACCCGCTGTTGCGCGAAGCGGTGCACGCCGCCGTGGACCGCTACGGCGTGGGGTCCGGCGCCTCGCCCATGGTCAGCGGCCACAGCGCGGCCAACGCGGCGCTGGAGCGCGAGCTCGCCCAGGCCGTGGGCCTGCCGCGCGCGCTCTATTTCTACGCGGGCTACGCCACCAACGCCAGCATCGTGCCGGCCCTGGTGGGCGAGGGCGATGCGCTGTTCTCCGACGCGCTGAACCACGCCTGCCTGATCGACGGCGCGCGCCTCTCGCGCGCCACGGTGCACCGCTACCCCCATGCCGACCTGGCGCGGCTCGACGCGCTGCTGGCGGCCAGCCCGGCGCGGCGCAAGCTGGTGATCGGCGACGCGGTGTTCAGCATGGACGGCGACGTCGCCGACATCGCGGCAATGCACACGCTGTGCGAACGGCACGACGCCTTGCTGCTGCTGGACGACGCGCACGGCTTCGGCGTGCTCGGGCCGCAGGGGCGCGGCGCCCTGGCCGCCGCCGGCCTGACCGGCCCGCAGGCCTCGCCGCGCGTGCTCTACATGGCCACGCTGGGCAAGGCCCTGGGCGTGGCCGGCGCCTTCGTGGCCGGCCCCGAGCGCCTGGTGGAGTGGCTGCTGCAGAAAACCCGCAGCTACACCTACGCGACCGCCGCGCCCGCGCTGCTGGCCGAGGCGGTGCGCGCCGGCCTGCGCTGCGTGCTCGGCCCCGATGGCGACCGCCGCCGGCGGCATCTGCAGGCGCGCATCGCGCAACTGCGCGAAGGCCTGGCACCGGGGTCCGATGCCGCGCTCGACGCGGCCGGCTGGGCCCTGATGCCCTCGGCCACCGCGATCCAGCCGCTGGTGATCGGCGACAACGCCGCCGCGCTGGCCGTGATGGCCGTGCTGCGCGAACAAGGGCTGTGGGTGCCCGCGATCCGCCCGCCCACCGTGCCGGCGGGCACCGCGCGGCTGCGCATCGCGCTCTCGGCCGCGCACCAGCCGGCGGACATCGACGCGCTGCTGCGCGCCCTGCGGATCGCCGCCGCCACCACGGTGGCGCTGCCGGCATGAGCTTCCCGATGGACCTCCCTCCTTTTCTGGTGCCGGCGGCCATGCTGGTGGCCCTGCTGGTGGACCGTTGCCGGGGCGAGCCGCCCGCGCGCTGGCACCCGGTGGTGGGGATGGGGCGCTACCTCGGGGCGCTGGGCCCGCGCATCGCGCCGGCCTGGGGCGCGCCCGCCGGCACGGTGCGGCCATTCGTGCTCGGGGCCTTGGCCTGGATGGCCGGAGCGCTGCTGGTGGTCGCCATCGCCTTCGCGCTGATGCGGTTGGTGAGCGGTGGGCCGGTGTGGTTGCAAGTCCTCGTCACGGGTCTGCTGCTCAAGCCCCTGCTGGCGTGGCGCATGCTGCGTCAGGAAGTGGTCGCGGTCGAGGCGGCGCTGGGCGAGTCCCTGGCGGCCGGGCGCGAGCGCCTGGGCTGGCTGGTGAGCCGCGACGTGGCCGCGCTGGACGAGTCGCAGGTGCGCGAGAGCGCCATCGAATCGCTGGCCGAAAACCTCAACGACTCGGTGGTGGCGCCGCTGTTCTGGTTCGCCATCGCCGGCCTGCCGGGCGCGGCGCTCTACCGCTTCGCCAACACCGCCGACGCCATGTGGGGCTACCGGGGCGAGCGCCAGGGCCGCGACTGGACCTGGGCCGGCAAATGGGCGGCGCGCGCCGACGACGTGCTCTCGTGGTTGCCCGCGCGCCTCACCGGGGTCCTGCTGGGCTTTCTGGGCGCTTTCCGGGGTTGGCGCGCGCTGCCGGCGCAGGCGCGCCGCACACCGTCGCCCAACAGCGGCTGGCCCATGGCCGCGATGGCGCTCGCGCTGAATGTGCGCCTGGGCAAACCGGGTGTCTATGCGTTGAACGCCGAGGGTCGCAGCCCTGAGGCCACCGATACCGCGCGGGCCCTGCAACTGGCGGGCGGGGTGGTACAAGCCTTGGCGGGCGGGGCCGTGTTGTGGGCCGCGTTCGCCTGGGGGAACACCGCATGACGCACGCACAGTCGACTTTCCACGGAGGCCCCGACGCGCTGGGCGTGCCGACCTGGGACTTCTCCACCAACGCCAACGCCTGCGGGCCCTGTCCTCCCGCGCAGGCCAAGGTGCTGCGGGCCGATGCGCGGCACTACCCCGACCCGGCCTACACCGCCTTGCGCGCATCGCTCGCGGCCTTCCACGCGGTGGCGGTCGAGCGCATCGTGATCGCCGGCAGCGCCAGCGAATTCATCGGCCGCATCACCGCCTGGGCGGCGCGCGAAGGCGGCCGGCGCGTCTGGCTGCCCGCGCTGGCCTACGGCGATTACGCCCGCGCGGCCAGTGCCTGGCGGCTGGAGCGCACGCCGGACCCGGCCCAGGCCGATCTGGCCTGGCTGTGCGAGCCGGCCAGCCCGCTGGGCCAGGCCGAGCCCCGGGCGCGCGCCGTGGCCGCGTCGGGCGCTGCCACGGTCGTGCTGGACCGCGCCTACGAACCCCTGCGCCTGAGCGGGCAGGGCAGCCTCGACCCGGCGGCCCTGGACCGGGTCTGGCAACTCTGGACCCCCAACAAGGCGCTGGGCCTCACGGGCGTGCGCGGCAGCTACGCCATCGCCCCGGTGGGCGGGGAAAGCAGGGCGCGCGCGCTCGATCGGCTCGCGCCTTCGTGGCCGCTCGGCGCGCACGCCGTGGCCCTGCTCGAGGCCTGGACATCGCCCGACGCGCAGACCTGGGTGGCGCAGACCCGGCCCACGCTGGCCCGTTGGACGGGCGACCTGCGGGCCTTGCTGGCCGGCCTGGGGTGGGCCGTGCAAGCCAGCGACGCACCGTATTTCTGTGCCACGCCACCGCAGGCACTGGACGCACCGGCCCTGCGCTCGCAAGGCATCAAGCTGCGCGACGCCAGCTCGTTCGGCCTGCCCGGCCAATGGCGCCTGAGTGCCCAGCCCCCCGAGGCGCAGGCGGCCTTGCGCGCGGCCCTGGCGGCGCAAGAGGAGCGCGTGGCATGACGGCGCGTTGCGTGATGGTGCTGGGCACGACCAGCGGCGCGGGCAAGAGCTGGCTCACCACGGCGCTGTGCCGGCACTACGCGCGTATGGGGCTCAAGGTCGCTCCGTTCAAGGCGCAGAACATGAGCAACAACGCCCGGGTGGTTGAAGGCGGGGAGATCGGTTCAGCGCAGTACTTCCAGTCGCTCGCCGCGCGCGCCGAGCCCGAGGTGCGCATGAACCCGCTGCTGCTCAAGCCCGAGGCCGACACGCGCAGCCAGGTGGTGCTGATGGGGCAGGTGAACGAAGCCCTGTCCGGCATGCCCTGGCGCGGGCGCAGCCTGCACGTGTGGCCGCAGATCGCCGCCGCGCTCGATGAGCTGCGCGAGGAGAACGACGTGGTGGTGATCGAAGGCGCGGGCTCGCCGGCCGAGATCAACCTGCACGCCAGCGACATCGTGAACATGCGCGTGGCCCTGCACGCGCAGGCGCGCTGCCTGCTCGTGACCGACATCGACCGGGGCGGCGCCTTTGCCCACCTCTACGGCACCTGGGCCTTGCTGCCGCCCGAGGAGCGCGCGCTCATCCACGGCTTCGTGCTCAACAAGTTCCGCGGCGACGCCAGCCTGCTCGCTCCCGCGCCGCAACAGCTGCAGGAGCTCACCGGCGTGCCCACGGTGGCGGTGCTGCCCATGTGGTGGCAGCACGGCCTGCCGGAGGAAGACGGTGTGTTCGACGACCGCACGCGCGCCTCGGGCGCCGTGAGCCGGACCGTGGCGGTGATCGCCTACCCGCGCATCAGCAACCTCGACGAATTCCAGCCGCTCAAGAACGTGCCCGGCGTGCGGCTGGTGTGGGCGCGCGCGCCGGCCGATTGCGCCGGGGCCGACTGGATCGTGCTGCCGGGCAGCAAGGCCACCGCATCCGATCTCGCGTGGCTGCGGTCGCAGGGGCTGGACCGCGCCATTGCCGCGCATGCCGCGCAGGGCGGGGCGGTGCTGGGCGTGTGCGGCGGTTTGCAGATGCTGGGCGAGGCGCTGATCGACACGCACGGCATCGACGGCAACGCACCCGGCCTGGGCCTGCTGCCGCTGGTGACGCAGTTCGAGCCGCAGAAGACCGTGCGCCACACCCGGACCCGCTTCGGCCGCCTCACCGGCGCGTGGGCCGCGCTCTCGGGCGTGGACGCAGCGGGTTACGAGATCCACCACGGCCAGACGCTGCCGCACGCGGCCATGGCCGCCGCCGGCGACCTGGCGCGCGAAGCGCTGCCCGCTGGCCTGGGCTGGCAGAACGCGCAGGGCAACGTGCTCGGCGTCTACCTGCACGGCCTGTTCGAAGACCCGCGCGTGCTGCACGCGCTGTTTGGCGCCACCGCGCCCACGCTGGAGACCGTGTTCGACGGCCTGGCCGATTTCCTTGCCACCCACATCGAGCCTCGCGTGCTCGACCAACTCATCGGGAACTGACATGAACCCCCTCACCGACATCACCCAACCCGACCTCGCCCTAGCGCTGCAGCGCGCGCTGGACAACAAGACCAAGCCCATGGGCTCGCTGGGCCGCCTCGAAGCCCTGGCGCAGCGCATCGGCCTGATCCTCGGCACCGAGCGGCCCGAGCTGCGCGCGCCGCAGATGCTGGTGTGCGCGGCCGACCACGGCCTGGCCGCGCGCGGCGTCTCGGCTTTTCCGAGCGACGTGACCTGGCAGATGGTGGAGAACTTCCTGGCCGGTGGTGCGGCGGTGAGCGTGCTCGCGCGCCAGCACGGCATCGGCCTGAACGTGGTGGACTGCGGCGTGCGGCACGACTTCGCGGCGCGCGAGGGTCTGTTCATCCGCAAGGTCGCGCCCGGCACGGCCGACGCGCTCGAAGGCCCGGCCATGAGCGCGGCCCAATGCGCGCAAGCCATCGAGAACGGGCGCGAGGTGCTGCGCGGCCTGCCGGGCAACGCGCTGCTGCTGGGCGAAATGGGCATCGGCAACACCTCGGCGGCGTCGATGCTGCTCGCGCGCCTGGCCGGGCTGGACGTGGCCGACGTCACCGGCGCGGGCACCGGCCTGGACGCGGCAGCGGTGCAGCGCAAGATCGGCATCCTGCGCGAGGTGCTGGCGCGCCATGCCGAGGCCACCGCGCCGCTGGACGCGCTGGCCGCCTTCGGCGGTTTCGAGATCGCCACGCTCACCGGCGCGGTGCTGCAGGCGGCCGAAGAACGGCGCGTGATCCTGGTCGACGGTTTCATCGCCACCGCCGCCGTGCTGGTGGCCGCGCACCTGCAGCCGAACGTGCTGCAGCGCTGCGTGTTCGCGCACTGCTCGGGCGAGCGCGGCCACGCGCTGATGCTCGCGCACCTCAAGGCCGTGCCGCTGCTCGACCTGGGCCTGCGCCTGGGTGAAGGCTCGGGCGCCGCGCTGGCCTGGCCGCTGCTCGTGAGCGCCTGCGCGCTGCTGCGCGAGATGGCCAGCTTCGAATCGGCCGGCGTTTCGCGGCAGGACGAAACCACGCCCGCGCGCCATTGACATGACCGCTTTCGCGCGCCACTTCCTGCTCGCCTTGCAGTTCTTCACCCGCATCCCGGTCACGGGGCGGCTGGCCGCCTGGGTGGGCTTCAGCCCGGCCATGTTGCGCGCCAGCGCGGCGCATTTCCCCGGCGTGGGCTGGGTGGTGGGCGGGCTCACGGCGGGGGTGCTCTGGGGCCTGCTCGCGCTGCTGCCGCCGGTGCCTGCCGCGCTGTGGGTGGCGGTGGTGCTCAGCACCGTGTTCAGCGTGATGCTCACCGGCGCCTTCCACGAGGACGGCCTGGCGGACCTGGCCGACGGCCTGGGCGGCAGCGCGCAGCGCGAACGCGCGCTGGAGATCATGAAAGACTCGCGCATCGGCAGCTACGGCGCCATCGCGCTGGTGCTGGTGCTGCTCACCAAGGTGGCGCTGCTCGCGCTGCTGGCCCAAGGCAGCGGCTGGCTGGCGGTGGTGGCGCTGTTCGCGGCGCACGTCACCTCGCGCACCATGCCCTTGCTGGTCATCCGAACGCTGCCGCACGTGGGGGACACGCCGCAGTCCAAGAGCAAGCCGCTGGCCGAGAGCCTGTCCAACGCCGGCCTGTTCGCCGGCCTGCTCTGGTGGGCGCTGGCGATGGCGCTGGCGGGGTGGCTGCTGCCGGGCGCGCCCTGGGGGCCTGCCGTGCTGGGGGCCTTGGTCGGCCTGGCCTGGATGTGGCGCCTGCTGCAGCGCCGCCTGCAGGGGTTCACCGGCGACGGCCTGGGCGCCACGCAGCAGGTGTGCGAGCTGCTGTTCTACCTGGGGCTGGCTTTGGCGCTGCCGGTGCTCGCATGAAGCTCTGGCTGCTGCGGCACGCCCCGGTGATGCTGGGCCCGGGCTTGTGCTACGGGTCGAGCGACGTGCCGGCCCATGCCGCGCTCACGCGCGAAGCGGCCATGGCGGTCTCGCCCCTGCTGCCGCCGGGCACGCCGGTGTGGGTGTCGGGCCTGTTGCGCGCGCAACAGCTCGCGGCCGCGCTGCAGGCCGAGCGCAGCGACCTGGGCGCCGCGCGCATCGACACACGGCTCAACGAAATGGACTTCGGTGTCTGGGAGCTGCAGCGCTGGGACGCCGTGCCACCCGAGGCCTTCGACGCCTGGATGGCCGACTTCGCGCACCACCGCTTCGGCGGTGTCGAGAGCACGCAGATGCTGCTCTACCGCGTGGCCGCCGCGCTGGGCGAACTGCGACCCGCCACCAGCACCGACGTGCTCTGGATCACCCACGCCGGCGTGATCCGCGCGGTGCGGCACATCCTGGCCAAGGGGGTGCACATCCGCGAAGCCGCCGAGTGGCCCAAGGAAGCGCCCGAGCCGGGCGGGTGGGTGACGGTCGAGCTCTGAGCGTCCCCGTGTGCCGTTCTCGGTGTTTGAATGTGTTGCGTCCTTCTGACGCCGCAGCCCCGTCTGCAGAGACTCCCACGACGCATGGACGACACGGACCGCAAGATCCAGGTGCAGCTCAAGAGCGACCACCAGCACAGCCAGCTCGGGCTGGGGCACCTCACGAGGATCGAGGACCAGGGGGGCAGGAAGGACGAGCGCGGGGAGGGGTTCGAGCTGAGGACGGACGGGCACGGGGCCATCCGGGCGAAGGAGGGCTTGCTGATCAGCACCGAGGGCAGGCCCGCGGCGAAGGCGCATGCCAAGGACATGGGGGAGACGACGAGCCGGCTGGAACAAGGACAGACCCAGCACGAGAGCCTGGGGGAGCTGGCGCAGCAGCACCGGGCGCAGGAGGGGAACGGAGCGGACCAGGCCGAGGTGGCCCAACAGCTCCAGGCGCAGAACGAGGCGATCAACAACTACTCCAACGCCACCAGCAAGGATGAGGCCGTGATCGAGCGGCATGGCGGCGAAGGCACCAGCTACGACAACGCGCTCTCCAATGTGGCGCGCATGTGGGAGCCTATGCATGACGATCCCGAGGGTCCCGACCTGGGCGTGTATGTGGAAGGCATGGGCACCACGAAGTTGCAGAGCGATGACGTGATGGGCAAGGCCTTGGGTGCCGGTGAGACCGGTATGCGAAGCCGTGCGCAATCGGCGTTTGAGCCATTGAAGGCCTTCGTTGCCAAAAAGCGCGGTGAACTGGGCTTGCCCGCCCTGCTGGAACTCAACCTGTTCGGCTTCAGCCGGGGGGCGGCCACGGCGCGGCACTTCGCCGGCCTGTTGCGCAGCCCGGAAGAAATCGCCAAACACTTCCCCAATCGCTGGAGCCGCGTCGTGGTGCAGGTGAACTTCGTGGGCTTGTTCGACACCGTCTCGGCCGAAGGCCTGCTGCCCGGCAACGACGTGAACGATCTGCAACTGAGATTCGAAGACGACGCGGCGCGGCGGGTGTTCCATCTGGTGGCGCTGGACGAGTACCGGGAAAACTTCCCACTCACCAACATTGCCAGCGCCTGCCGGGCCAAGAGCGAGGTCGACGGCATCCGCTCGCTCATGGGCTTCGAGCTGGGCATCCCGGGGGCGCATTCGGATGTGGGCGGCGGCTACAAGGCCGGCACTGCCACGCCAGAGCCCGAGGAAGTGCGCCACCTGCCGCCCCTGCGCAGCGTTCACGACCACGAGGGCACCACCACCTTGCCCGGGCCACGGGCCTTCGTGTACGCCCAGGGCTGGTACACCGAGCAGGACCGTCAGCCCCACGCGGGGAGGCCTCATCGCCATGCGCGCCAGGTGCAGGGCGACTATTACAAGGTGGGCCTCTCGCTCATGGTGGACATGGCCGAGCGGCACACCACCACGCAGTACCCGGACAAGCTCAAAACCGACATGCAGGCGCACACCCCCGAGGTGGCCCAGGTGCAGCAACAGCTGCGCGCTTTCACCAAAGACAACGCCTTTGTGCCGTGCAAGCCGGCGCAGCAGAGCTGGGGGCTGGAGGCGAACCTGGGTACCGAGCAGGCCAGGGCCTTCCGGCGCCGGTATCTACACCTCTCGTTCAGCGACCGCATCGGCATGGCGCCTCGCTACACCAACGGCAACGAACTGGAGCGCCGCCATGTCTTCGGTTGATCCCTCGCCCGTTCTCTCGCTCGCCCTCACTCGCCGACGCTGGCTGACCCAGGCCGGCGCGCTCGGCGTGGGCCTGACCACCGGCTCCGCTCAAGCCCAATTCTTCAAAGTGCTCTTCATGCGAAACGCTACCCCCGAGACCGCCACCATGAAATGGGATATCTCGTTTTGCCGCTATGGCATTGACATCGCTCCCAGGGAGAGTGGAACCATCAGGACGCTATGGAACGACAACTGGATGAAGGATGCGGAGGGGCAGTTGGTGGCCAAGTTCTACAGCGGTTTTGGCGCGGCCTGGGGGGCTGGGGGTACCGGCATGGGGGGCACCAACTCTGAGGGCGCACGCCTGCCCAAGACCCTGCGGCTCAAGTACTACGACTACCTGGATGACCGCTTCTATCAGCTGGATGCCGAGCTGCCGTTGCGCCGCCTGTTCGATTTGTTCGTCCAGGCACCTCAGATCATCGACAAAGACGTCACCTATGGCAAGGTCCGGCCGCGCTACGACGACGTGCGCATTGGCATCGCCCCAGACGGCCATGTGATGCTCTGGGCCGCTGGCCTGGGCAGTCAGGTGGAGCTAGCGCAGTACCGGGCCGTGGTGTTGCCGGACATGACCCGTCAGAGCTACAACAACAGCTTGCCGGGCGGCACTTTCACACTGGCCGAAGACCGCTGGATCGGCCTGGGCCGCATGAGCGCGAAAACGCACGAGCGCGTGAAGGCCGGCTGGCGGCCCGATGCCATGTGGTACATGCGGCACATCCGCGTGAAGTTCCCGTGGCGGCACGTGATGACGGGCAATGTGTCGCGCGTGACCGAGCTGGAGAGTTACCAGGGCAACGCCGAAGCCGAGACGGTGGGCCAGTGGGAGATGGCGACCTACACCCAGATCCACCGCATGCGCGACATTCCCAAAACGGCAAAATTCTGGTTCCACGACAGAGAAGGCAAGCGGCATCACTTGTGGCTCCAGTTTTCCCTTCGCGAGCGGGCGGTGAGCGAGATGGATCTGAGCGAGGTGCGAGCGGCGTTCGACGAGCTGTTTCCGAGGCGTACGTTGGAAGACAACGATTACTTGCCGGGCGAAGCCGACATGGCGCGGGTGGAGGTGCACGTGAGTGACGATTTCCGGCGGTTCACGGCAACCCTGGTCAAGGGCGACGTGCGCCTGCCGCTGCCGGTGGGCAAGACGCAGCACTTCGAGTTGGAGCCGTTCACCCACTGGCCGGGCAACAAGACCGAGGAGATTACGCCCGAGGAGCGGCGCCTGTTCCAGTACGGGCCGCAGGTGTGAATGGTGGGCTTCCCGCTTACAACCCCAGCCAGCCCAGCAGCTCGCGCAGCTTCTTCTCGGCGCTGGTGTCGAAGGCCTGGATGCCCACGCTCTTGAGCACGGCCTGGCCGGCCTCGGAGTCGGGCAGGGCGCGCAGGGCCTTCTGCATGGCATCGATCTGGGCCGGGGTGAACTCGCGGTCCACGATCAGCGGAAAGTAGGGCTGCGACACGCTGGTGTGCAGCACGCGGTGGCCCGTCTTGTCCAGCGACTTGGCCACGCCCGAGTACGAGGCCACGCCGCCCACGTCGGCGAACTTGTTGGTGAGGTAGAACGGCACCGCGCCCTGTTCGCGCACGCGCTGCACGTTCTCCTTGGCGATGTCGATACCCGCGTCGCGCAGGGCCGAGGCGCAGAACTTGGCCATGTAGGCCGCCGGCTCGGGCAGCACCAGGCGCTTGCCCTTGATGTCCGCCACCGTCTTGTAGGCCGACTCCTTGGGCACGACGATCAGGCACTGCCCATCGGGCTTGGCCGAGGCCACGTACTGGTAGCCGTAGTCGCGCATGCCACGCGCCGGGAAATCGCTCGGGCGCGCCATCGCCAGGGCGAAGCGCCGCTCCTTCATGCCTTCCTCGAGCGAGGAGAACTCGCGGATGAACACCACGTTCACCTTCTGGTTGATGCTCTTGCCGATGACATCGGCCAGGCCCTGGTACTTGGCGATCACGCGCGCGTGGTCGGTGCCGCCGGACGTGCCTTCGCTGATGGCCAGGATCAGGTCTTTGGCATGGGCCGCTGTGCCCACGCAAAACGACAGGGCCAGCGCGGTGCGCACAAACAATGCTTTCATTCTGATATTCCCCCGGATGGAAGGTTGCCATCCTAGATGCACCAAAGGCGTGCGTCCCGGTGCGGCGACGAACGTGGCTTTCCAAGCGCCTGGAGGTGGCGCCCGGGGCGGCTCAGAGCGACGTGGTTTTGTCCTTGAAATCGCAACAGGCGATCACCGCGCAGCGCGGGCACAGCGGCTTGCGCGCCTGGCACACGTAGCGCCCGTGAAGGATCAGCCAGTGGTGCGAGTCCACCGCGTAGGCGGGCGGCACGCGCTTCATCAGCTGCAGTTCCACCGCCAGCGGCGTCTTGCCCGGCGCCAGGCCGGTGCGGTTGCTCACGCGGAAGATGTGCGTGTCCACCGCCATGGTGGGTTCGCCGAAGGCCACGTTGAGCACCACGTTGGCCGTCTTGCGGCCCACGCCGGGCAGGGCCTCGAGCGCCTCGCGCGTGCCGGGCACCTCGCCGCCGTGCTGTTCCACCAGCATGCGGCAGGTTTGCATCAGGTGTTTGGCCTTGCTGCGGTACAGGCCGATGGTCTTGATGTAGCCCTCCAGCCCTTCCAGCCCCAGGTCGAGGATGGCCTGCGGCGTGTTCGCCACCGGAAACAGCTTGCGCGTGGCCTTGTTGACGCCCACGTCGGTCGCCTGCGCCGAGAGCAGCACGGCGGCGAGCAGCTCGAACACGCTGGTGTACTCCAGCTCGGTCTGCGGGGTGGGGTTGGCGGCCTGGAGCGTGGCGAAAAAAGCTTCGATCTGGGTGGGCGTCATGGGCTGGGATTCTCGCTCAGCTCAGCCGCGCTCGGCCTCGGCGCGCAGCCAGTTCGCGAAGTCCAGCGCGTCGGGGTTGTCGTGCGCGTGCTCCGCCACTTCCACGTAATACCCCCGGCGCGTGGCCGCGCCGCCGCTGCGGAAGGGCGCGACCAGTTGCTTCTTGTCCAGCAGCGACTGCAGCAGCGGCAACCGGCCGATCACCACCCCTTGGCCGGCCACGGCGGCGGCCACCGCGTCGGCGTACTGGGTGAAGTGCATGGCGTTCTTCATGCGCATGTCCTGCAGGCCCATCACCTGGAACCAGGGGTCCCAGTCCGAGGTGATGGCGTGGCCGGCGGGTCTTTCCACGGTCAGCAGCGTGTGGTGGGCCAGGTCGGCGGGCTGGCGCAGCGGCGCGCCCGGCTGGCGCAGCAGGGCCGGCGCGCACAGGGGCTGCACCACTTCTTCGAACAGCGCCCGCCCGCGGCCAGCGCTGGACGGCACGAAGCGCACCGCCACATCCAGCCGATGGCGCTCCAGGTCCATCATGTCCATCGTGGCGGAGATGCGCACGTCCACCAGGGGATGGTCGGCGGCGAAGCGGGCCAGGCGGGGAATCAGCCAGAGCGAAGCGAAACCCTGTGTGCAGGTCATGGCGACCTGGCGCAGGCGCGGGCCGGGGCGCACGCGCGCCGAGGCGTCGCGCAGCCGCTCCAGCGCATCGCGCGTGGCCCGTTGCATCACCTCGCCGGCTTCGGTCAAGACCAGCGCGCGGTGCCGCCGCTCGAACAGCGGCGTGCCCAGGCTGTCTTCCAGCAGCTGGATCTGCCGGCTCACGGCCGACTGCGTGAGGTTGAGCTCCTGCGCGGCCAGCGTGAAGCTCAGCGTGCGCGCCGCCGCGTCGAAGCAGGGCAGCAGGTCCAGCCGCAGCATCTGCGAGCGCGGCAGCGGGAGCAGTTCGGCGCCGGTTTTCACATTCTTGAATGGCATGCGAAGCATTCGAAATGAACGTTTGTCCAGTATAGGACGGCTCCGTACAGTCATGCACATCCCTGATGCGAAAGGAGCGTTCCATGACAGCCGACACCTTGACCGTGGACCTGAACATGCCCCACCGGGCCGTGAAGGCCATCCCCTCGGGCGCCTTGCGCCTGGTCTGCCGCGAAGGCAGCGTCTGGATCACGCTGGACCACGACCAGCAGGACGTGATCCTCAACGCGGGCGAGCATTTCGTCGCCCAACCGCACCACCGCGTGATCGCCTACGCCCTGCAGACCGCCGTGCTGCGGCTGGAGCCGCTGCCCTGCGCGCGGCGCGCCACCGCCTCGCGCTGGAACTGGCTGCCCCGGCGCCGCGCGCGCGGTCTGGCCACCGCCTGAGGGCGCCCCACGCCGGTGCGCGAGAATGGAGGCCGTTGTCCATCACGACCTCACGGAAACCGCCACCATGCCCTTCACCATTCCCTTCGCCGACCGCCTCAACAACGTCGAAACCTCCGCCATCCGCGAACTCTTCAAGCTGCTGGGCAAGCCCGGCATCATCAGTTTTGCCGGCGGCTTTCCCGACAGCGCGATGTTCGACGTGGACGGGATCCGTGAAGCGGTGAACGCCGCGTTGACCGAAGAGGCCGGTGGCGCGCTGCAATACGGCGCCACCGAGGGCTACCAGCCCCTGCGCGAACAGCTGGCCGCCTTCATGGCCAGCAAGGGCGCGAAGGACGTGGGCGCGAACGACCTCATCGTCACCACCGGCAGCCAGCAGGGCCTGGACCTGCTGGGCAAGACCCTGGTCTCGCCCGGTGACAAGGTCATCGTCGAAGGCCCGACCTTCCTCGCCACCATCCAGTGCTTCCGCCTCTATGGCGCCGAGCTCATCAGCGCGCCGGTGGACGGCGACGGCGTGAAGACCGACGAGCTGGAAAAGCTCATCGCCGAACACAAGCCCAAGTTCGTCTACCTGATCCCCACCTTCGGCAACCCCAGCGGCGGCCTGCTCAGCCTGGAGCGGCGCAAGCGGGTGCTGGAGATGGCGGTGAAGCACGACACGCTGATCGTCGAAGACGATCCATACGGCGACCTCTACTTCGGCGCGGCCCCGCCGCCCAGCCTGCTCGCGCTCAGCCCCAGCGTGCCCGGCAGCCGCGAGCGCCTGGTGCACTGCGGATCCTTGAGCAAGGTGCTCAGCCCCGGCCTGCGCGTGGGCTGGATGGTGGGCCCGGCCGAGCTGCTGGCCAAGGCCACCATGTGCAAGCAGTTCAGCGACGCCCACACCAGCACCTTCGCCCAGGCCACCGCCGCGCAGTACCTCAAGGCCGGCCGCATGCCCGGCACGCTGGACAAGGTGCGCAAGGTCTACGCCGAGCGCGCCATCACCATGGGCAACGCCCTGCGCCGCGAGCTGGGCGATGCGATCGACTTCGTGCAACCCCAGGGCGGCCTGTTCGTCTGGGCCAGCCTCACGGGTGCCGGCGGCAAGGTGAAGGACGGCGGTGAGCTGGCCAAGCGCGCGATCGAAAAAGGCGTGGCCTTCGTGCCTGGCGCGCCGTTCTTCGCGCGCAACCCCGACCACGCGACGCTGCGCCTGTCCTTCGCCACCGTGGGGCTGGAGAAGATCGAGGAAGGGATCGGGCGCCTGGGCCAGGCGGTCTGAGCGGCGTCGTCAGCCAGAGCGCTTCTTGGTGCGGCTCTCGGCCTTGCGGGATTCCAGCCGCTCCGCCTCGGCCATGGCCAGCACTTCTTCCAGTGCCGTGATGGCCAAGGCCATTTCCTGGCGAAAGAGCGGCGCTGCTTGCCTGGCGTTGTGCAGCACGTGCCTGGCGCGCTCCGGGTCGATCTCGCTGCCGTAGCGCCTGCGGCCCACGTGGCGAAAGCCGCGCAGATCATCCAGCAGTTGCTGCAGCGCTTCGCTGATCAAGGCATCGCGTGTCCCGGTGGCGGCAGCGGCGGTCTTGATCAACCTGGCGTGGTAGGCCGGGTCTTGCGCCATGGGCGGGTCCGTCCGCTTGAGGATCGCTTCCAGAATGGTCTCCATGCCGGTATAGACGCTGTTGACCGTGGCGCCGGCCAGCTTGCCGTAAGCCCAGTCCCCTGCGGAGGGGTTCTGAGCTTCCCAGCGCCCGAACTCCTCCAGCTCTTTGTCGAGCTTGGCCATCTCGGCCTCGAAGTCTCTTCTATGCATTCAGGCTGTCCTGTATGCGGGCAAAGGCGTCGGGTCCGATGGTCTCTTCGGCCACGACATCCACCGGGATGGTGAGGCGCTCGGCCAGCGTTTCGGAGACCGCGCGCATGGCCCCCAGCGGCCCGGGGTCGGTGATCAGCAGATCGATGTCGGAGTGGGGCGTGGTCTGGCCTGTTTTCATCGAGCCGAAGAGCCGGACCGTCACGCCTTTTTTCTTCATGGCCGCGATGATTGCGCGCGCCTCTTGCCGACCCAGGCGCAGACGCGCTTCGGCCTGCCGCTGTGTGCCGGCATCAGGTTGGTGGAGCGAGAGCCTGGGGTGGGCCCGCGTCTGCACGTGCATTGGGGGTTCAGGTGCCCTTGGTTTGGCGGGCCT
The DNA here is from genome assembly GCF_058787875.1 of Hydrogenophaga sp. FW305-3-2-15-A-LB1. Lineage (NCBI taxonomy): Bacteria > Pseudomonadati > Pseudomonadota > Betaproteobacteria > Burkholderiales > Comamonadaceae > Hydrogenophaga > Hydrogenophaga sp. FW305-3-2-15-A-LB1. Next base: position 71,834 of record NZ_JBYTAE010000008.1, read on the forward strand.
GCCCCGGGGCAGCCTCGGGTCGGCCACATCCGAGGGGATGAGCCACAGGGTCAGCGGCCCCAGGCTGTGCTGGGCGGCGCCCGGGATTCGACCGGTGCGGCACAACTGCCGCACCCGTTCCGCGCTGATCCCATAGGCCTTGGCGTATTCCGCAGGCGAAAGCAGGGAGACGGGCGCACCCGATCCCCCGGAAGAAGGCCGGGCAGAGCGTCGAGCGGAGTGAACGGGAACCATGGCGCATTCTACAAAAAACGTAGACCCCCACAATATTTAATGAACCGCCGCTTGCCCTTCAGATGGACAGGACTTGGGCTTTCATATACTGTACGGAGATACAGTATTTTGAAGCTGCCCATTTTCCCCGCGCATCCATCCCGCCATGCTGCCCGCCGTTTTCTGGCAGGAGGACGATCCGTCCCCGGCCCCCACACCCGTTCGCCCGGTGCCGCCGCCCGCTGGTGGCCTGTCGGCGGCCGTGGCCGCGGCGCTGTGGCGGGGTGACCAGCTCGGCGCGCCGGTCTCGGCGGTGTGGCCCAGCGGCTTCGCCGCGCTGGACGCGCAGTTGCCTGGCGGTGGCTGGCCCGGCCACGGGCTGACCGAAATCCTCACCCCGCACAGCGGCACGCTGGAATGGCGCCTGCTCGGGCCGGCGCTGCGCCAAGTCTGTGCCGCCGGGCAGGCGGTGGTGGTGATCGGCCCGCCGCTGTCGCCGCACCTGCCCGGCCTGCGCTTCGAAGGCCTCGACGAGCGCCAGCTGGTCTGGGTGCAGGCCGACACGGCGGCCGAGCGCCTGTGGTCGGCCGAGCAGCTCATCAAGGCCCAGGCCGGCGGCGCGATCGTCGCCTGGCTGCCGCGGGCGAGGGCAGCGCAGATCCGCCGGCTGCAGGTGCTCGCCACCGGCTTCGAGTCGCCGGTGTTCGTGTGCCGGCCCATGCACGCCCTGGGCGAGTCGTCGGCCGCGCCGCTGCGCGTGCAGGCCTGCGTGGGGGTGGACTGGGAGCTGCAGTTGCGCATCGCCAAGCGCAAGGGCCCGCCGCTGGAGGCCACCCTGCACCTGCCCTCGGTGCCGGGTGGCCTTGCCACCATCCTCCCACCCCGGCTGCGTGAGCCCAGCCGGTGGATGCCCCGAACCGAAGAGAACGAGCATGTTGTGGTCCGCCCTGCTGCCCAGCCCGAGCGCCGGCACAGCCCCGCCCACTGAGGCCGCGCCGCAGCGCGCGCTGGCGACCTGGGCCTTGCAGTTCACGCCCCGCGTAGCCCTGGCCGACGAAGCCGTGCTCATGGAGGTGGCGGCCAGCGCGCGCCTGTTCGGTGGCCGCCGTGCCTTGCGCGAGCGCGTGTGGGGCGAAGCCCGCGAACTCGGCGTGGCGCAGCTGGCCTGGGCGCCCAACGGCCTGGCCGCGCTCGCGCTGGCGCGCGCCGGCATCGAGAACGGTTTCCAACGCCCGCTGGCCGCGCTGCTCGACACCCTGCCCATGGACACGCTGAGCGCCGTGCGGCCGCACCGGCTCACGCTCGAACACATCGGCTGCCGCACGCTGGGCGACGTGCGCGCGCTGCCGCGCAGCGGCCTGGGCCGCCGCTTCGACCAGCTCCTGTTGCAGGCGCTCGACCAGGCCTACGGGACCGCGCCCGAGGCGCACGACTGGGTGGCGCTGCCCGAGCATTTTGAAGAGCGGCTCGAACTCATGGCCCGCGTGGAGCAGGCGCCGGCCCTGCTGTTCGGCGCGCGGCGCCTGCTGCGCGTGCTCAGCGGCTGGCTGGCCGCGCGGCGCGCGGGCGTCACCGCCTTCACGCTGCGCTGGGCACACGACGCGATGCGCGCGCGCGCGGCGGGCGAGGGAGGCGAGATCACCATCCGCACCGCCGAGCCCACGCGCGACATCGAACACCTCTGCCGCCTGCTGGGTGAGCACCTGGCGCGCGTGAAACTGCTCGCGCCCGTGGGCGACCTGGTGATGGTGGCCACCGAGGTGCGGCCGCTGCACGACGTGAGCGCCTCGCTGCTGCCCGACACCGTGCGCCAGGGCGAGCAACTGGGCCTGGTGCTGGAGCGGCTTTCCGCCCGCCTGGGGCCGCAGCGCGTGCTGCGCCCGGTGCTGTGCGAAGACCACCGCCCCGAGTGGATGTGCCGCTGGCAGCCGGCCACGCTGCCCCTGCCGCGCCAGGGCGCGCCCGGCACCGAACTGCCACAGCCCGGCTTCGTGCTGCCCATGCCCTTGCGGTTGGCCGTGCGCGACCACCGGCCGGTCCACCACGACAGCGAACTGGTCATGCTGCTCGGGCCGCAGCGCGTGGAGGGCGGCTGGTGGGACCGCGTCGAAGGCGCCGAGCGCATGCGCAACGTGGTGCGCGACTACTGGGTGGCCCTGTCCCCGCAGGCCGGCGTGCTGTGGGTGTTCCAGACCCGGCTGGACGGCGCGCCCGCCTGGTACCTGCATGGGCACTTCGCCTGAAGGCACCGCCATGAACGCCGATGCCCTTCCCGATTACGCCGAGCTGCGCTGCCTCTCGAACTTCAGCTTCCTGCGCGGCGCCAGCCACCCCGAGGAACTGGTCGAGCGCGCGCAAGCCCTGGGCTACCGCGCCCTGGCCCTGGTGGACGAGTGTTCCCTGGCCGGCGTGGTGCGCGCCCACGTCGCCGCGAAAAAGCACGGCTTCAAGTTGCTGATCGGCAGCCAGTTCCAGGTGCGGTGCGACGCGCCCTTCACCCTGGTCGTGCTGGCCTGCAACCTCAACGGCTACGGCAACCTGTGCGAATTCATCACCCGCCTGCGCCGCAGCGCCCCCAAGGGCACCTACCGGTTGACGGTCGGCGACATCGATGCCGCGGCCCTGGCCGACTGCGTGGTGATCGCCGTGCCCGACCGCCACAGCGACCAGGATCCGATGGACACCATCGCGCGCTGGCTGCTGCAGCACTTCATGGGCCGCTGCTGGCTCGGCGTGGAACAGCTCTGCCGTTTCGACGACGAAATGCGCCTGCACCAGCTGCGCCAGAGCAGCGCGCTCACCGCCGTGCCGCTGGTGGCCGTGGGCGACGTGCGCATGCACGTGCGCTCGCGCAAACCCCTGCACGACGTGCTCACCGCCACGCGCATCGGCAAGCCGCTCACCGAATGCGGCTTCGCGCTGGAGCCCAGCGCCGAGCAGCGCCTGCGCGCGCGCCTCACGCTGGGTCAGCTCTACCCCGCCGACCTGCTGGCCGAAACCCTGGCGGTGGCCGCGCGCTGCGATTTTTCGCTGGACGAACTGCGCTACCAGTACCCGAGCGAGGTGATCCCCGAGGGAGAAACGCCGCAGAGCCACCTGCGCCAGCTGACCGAAGAAGGTGCCCGCAGGCGGTGGCCGCAGGGCACGCCCGAGGCGTTTGCGAAACAGATCGAGCACGAGCTGGAACTCATCGCCTACAAGCGGTACGAGCATTACTTTCTGACGGTGCACGACATCGTGGCCTTCGCCCGCTCGAAAGCCATCCTGTGCCAGGGCCGGGGCTCGGCGGCCAACAGCGTGGTGTGTTACTGCCTGGGCATCACCGAAGTGGACCCGGGGCGCACGGGCCTGCTGTTCGAGCGCTTCATCTCGCGCGAACGCGACGAACCGCCCGACATCGACGTGGACTTCGAGCACGAGCGGCGCGAGGAAGTCATCCAGTACCTGTACGGGAAATACGGCCGCGAGCGCGCCGCGCTCACCGCCACCGTCATCAGCTACCGCCCGCGCAGCGCGCTGCGCGACGTGGGCAAGGCCCTGGGCTTTGCGGAAGGCTCGCTCGATGTGCTGGCCAAACAGTCGCGCTGGTGGGACGGGCACGCGATCGCGCCCGAACGGCTCCAGGAGGCCGGCCTCGACACCGGGCAGCTGAAGGTGCGCCAGCTGCTGGAACTCACCTCCACCCTCATGGGCTTTCCGCGCCACCTCTCGCAGCACACCGGCGGCTTCGTGCTCACGCAACTGCCGCTCTCGCGCCTGGTGCCGATCGAGAACGCCACCATGAAAGACCGCACCGTGATCGAGTGGGACAAGGACGACCTCGACGCCGTCGGCCTGCTCAAGGTGGACGTGCTCGCGCTGGGCATGCTCACCGCGCTGCGCAAGGCGATGGCACTGCTCGGCGACAAAGACGGGCGGGCGTTCTGCATGCAGGATATCCCGGACAACGACGGCCCGACCTACGACATGATTTGCGCCGCCGACACCGTGGGCGTGTTCCAGATCGAGAGCCGCGCGCAGATGAGCATGCTGCCGCGCTTGAGGCCACGTTCTTATTACGACCTCGTGATCGAGGTCGCGCTGGTGCGGCCCGGGCCCATCCAGGGTGGGGCGGTGCATCCTTATCTGAACCGGCGGCAGGGCAAGGTACCGGTGAGCTTTCCCGGGCCGGAGGGCGGAAGGGCCTTGAGGGCGGCGTTGGGCCGCACGATGGGCGTGCCCATCTTTCAGGAGCAGTGCATGCAGATCGCCGTGCTCGCGGCCGGCTTCACACCCGGCGAGGCCGACGAATTGCGCCGCGCCATGGCCGCCTGGAAACGCCACGGCAACGTGCAGAAATACGAGCAGCGGCTGATCAAGGGCATGACCGATCGTGACTACGAGCCCGAGTTCGCCAAAAGCATCTTCGAGCAGATCAAAGGTTTCTCCAGCTACGGCTTTCCCGAAAGCCACGCCGCCAGCTTCGCGCTGCTGGTCTATGTGAGCGCGTGGATCAAATGCCACCACCCGGCCGAGTTCCTCACCGCGCTGCTCAACAGCCAGCCGCTGGGTTTCTACACGCCCAGCCAGCTGGTGCAGGACGCGAAACGCCACGGCGTGGTCGTGCGGCCGGTGGACGTGCTGCACAGCGACCGCGACAGCATCCTCGACGCCGATGGCGCGGTGCGCCTGGGCATGCGCCTGGTCAGCGGCATCGGTCAGGAGGCGGCCGAGCGCATCGTGCAGGCGCGCGCGCAGCAACCCTTTCGCAACGCGCAAGACCTCGCGCGCCGCGCCGGCCTGGACCAGCCGCAGATGAAAGCGCTCGCCGCCGCCGACGCCCTCATGGGCCTGAGCGGCCACCGCCGCCAGCAGGTGTGGGACGCCGCCGCGCTGCGCCCGCCACCGGCCTTGCTCAAGGGCGCGCCAGTGGACGAGGCCCCGCTGGCCCTGCCGCCCGCGCCCGAAGGCGAAGCCATCGTGTGGGACTACGCCAGCCTGGGCCTCACCCTGCGCCGCCACCCGCTCGCCCTGCTGCGCGAAGAACTCGCGAAACGCCGGCTCATGACCGCCGAACAACTCAAGGACGCGCCCAACGGCCGCCTCGTGCGCCACTGCGGCATCGTCACCCTGCGCCAGCAGCCCGGCACCTCCTCGGGCGTGGTGTTCGTGAGCCTGGAAGACGAAACCGGCGTGGTGCAGGTCATCGTGTGGCAGCGCATCCGCGAACGCCAGCGCGCCGTGCTCACCGGCGCGCGCCTGCTGGCCGTGCGTGGCGTGTGGCAGCGCGAGGGCGAGGCGCGCAACCTCATCGCCGGCCACCTCGAAGACCTCACGCCCCTGCTCAACGGCCTGTCCACCGTGAGTCGGGATTTCCATTGAGGCCCATCGGCGCTAGCATCACCCCCATGAACCTCGACACCTGGCTCATCTACCTGCTGGCCGCCGCCGGCCTGTCCCTCTCGCCCGGCCCCAACGGCCTGCTCGCGCTCACGCATGGGGTGCTGCACGGCCAGCGCAAGACGCTGTTCACCATCTTCGGTGGCACGCTGGGCTTCGTGGCGGTCATCGCGCTGTCCATGTTCGGCATCGGCGCGCTGCTGCAGACCTCGCTGGTGTGGCTCACCGCGCTGAAGTGGCTCGGTGGCGCCTACCTCGTGTGGCTGGGCATCCAGGTCTGGCGCTCGCCGCCCGTGGGCGTGCAGCTCACCGAAGGCGACCGGGCCGGGCCGGCGCGCTCAGGCGGCTCGCTGTTCCGGCAGGGGGCCCTGTCCGCTGTCACCAACCCCAAGGGCATCCTGTTCTTCGCGGCCTTCCTGCCGCAGTTCATCGACCCGCACCGCAGCCTGTTGCTGCAGTTCCTGATCATGGCCGGCACCTTCGCGCTGGTCGAGGCCATCACCGAGCTGTTCATCGCCGGCATGGCCGCGCGCATCAGCCCCTGGCTGCGCCGCGTGGGCAAGCGGTTCAACCAGGTCTGCGGCGGCATCTTCGTGGCCATTGGCCTGGCGCTGCCACTGCGCGGCTGAGGGGGCGGCTCAAAAAAACCGCCCCGAAGGGCGGTTCGCGCGATGGGAGAAGCTGTTTAAGCCTTTTCCTTGGCGGCCTTCACAGCACGGTCGTGAACCGCCTTGGCGTCCGCCTTGCACACCTTCTGGGCGTCACCGGCCTGGTCTTCGCATTTTTCCTTGGCGAGGTCGTAGGTGGTGTCCGCCTTGACTTCCTCGAGCTTGCGGGCGTTGCCCAGCGTGGCCTTGTACTTGTGCTCCAGCTCGGCCTTCTCGACCTTTTCCTTGCCCTTGGCTTCGACTTCGCAAATGTCCTTGGCGTTGTCCTTGAGGGCATCGCAGGACTTCTTGGCGGTCTTGTAGTTCATCTCGACGCGGTCTTTGGCCGCGTCGTATTCGGCCTTGGTCATGGCCTGGGCCGATGCGATGGCAGAGGCGGCGCACAGGGTGATGGCGGTGAGTGTCTTGATGTACATGGTTTTAATCTCCTGAGGGTTTCGAGAAACTTCATCTTCGCCCTGCGGCTGCATGCCCTCCGTAGGAAAAGCGCGCCGAGCCATGTAGGAGAAGCAGCAACGCTGGCCCGGCGCGGTCTTTCCATCCTTCGTGATTTTTGCCCTGATATGCCGCTGGCCATCCAGGAAGCGCGGCGAAGGCACCGCACAATGCCACGGCCCGACCGCGTTCCACAGGAGATTCGATGTACCAGGTATTCGACACGGACATGGAGATGTCTTCCATGATCGACAAGGTGTCCTTCCAGTTCAAACAGAAACTGTTCGAACACCCCGCGTTGAACCTGGAAAACATCCAGCGCGCCATCCCCGAAATCAACAAGGATCTCATCTATTTTTCGGGCCACAAGATGAGCAAGGACGAGGACTTCGAGACGGCCATCACCGAGGGGCGCAAAGCCTTGCCGATCGAAAAGATCGTCGAGAACCTCCCGACGTCGAACTCGTACATCATGATCCGGGAGCCGGAAAGCCACCCCGCCTTCCGCGGGCTTCACGACGACCTGGTGAAGGACATCGCCCGGACCGTGAAAGCGCGCGGCCATGGCGTGCCCATCGAGCCCCGCTCCTACATTTTTCTCTCGTCGCCCCACAGCATCACGCCCTTCCATTTCGATCGGGCATCGAATTTCCTGCTGCAGATCGCGGGCTCGAAAGAGGTCACCGTTTTTCCGCCCTTGGACAAGCGCGTCATCACGCAGCCCGAGTACGAATCGCACATGGAGCGCGAGGTGGGCGCCCTCAAATGGAAGCCCGATTGCGAGGGCCTGGGGGTGTCGTACCACTGCGCACCGGGGGACGCGCTTCATATCCCTTTCCTGGCCGGGCATCACGTGAAAAATGGTCCCGAGGTGTCGGTGACCTTGTCAATTTTCTTCAACGACACCCGAACGCTCAAGCAGCTCAACGCGATGAGGTTCAACCACCGGGTGCGGAAGAAGTGGGGGGCCTCGCCCATGGCGGTGGGCCAGAGCCATCGCATGGATTCCTTGAAGGCCTTGGCATTTCGAGGGTACGCGCGCTTGACCGCGTAAACGACGATGGGTCCCAGAGGCGCTGCTGTGTTCACCTGGGCATCGCTGGCCCTGGTGGCGCTTCTCGCGGCGTGCGCCACACCGCGCACCGCCACCGTCGATTCCCTCGGCATTTCGTTCGTGCGAGTGCCGGCGGGCGAGTTCCTGATGGGCAGCGACGAATCGGTGCAGGCACTGGCGGCGGCCTATCCCGCCTTGGAGCGGTCCCGCTTCGAGGGCTTGTCGGACGAAGCCCCGGTGCACCGCGTGCGCATCGCCAAGCCCTTCGAGATGAGTCGGCACGAGATCACGGTGGGGCAGTTCCGGGCGTTCCTGCGGCGCTCGGGCCATGTGCCCGAATCGGTCGCGGACGGCACCGGGGGCTATGGCTACAACCCGGCCTATGACCCCGCCACCAGCCCCCGGCGCGATGCGTTCGAGGGGCGGTCCCCGCGCTACTCCTGGCAGAGCCCCGGCTTCGCGCAGGGCGAAGACCACCCGGTGGTGAACGTCACTTGGAACGACGCGGTCGCGCTGGCCCGCTGGCTGTCACAGCAGGAGGGTCGCACCTACCGCCTGCCGACGGAGGCCGAGTGGGAGTACGCGTGCCGCGCCGGCGGCACGGGCCGCTACCAGCATGGCGACGACCCGGCGGGGCTGATCGGGGTGGGCAACACGTTCGACGAAGATGCTGTCGCGAACTGGCCGGCCTGGCGCGATCGGGCGGTGCCCGGCCGCGATGGCCATGCGTTCACGGCGCCCGTGGGCGCCTACACCGCGAACGCCTTTGGCCTGCACGACATGCATGGCAATGTGTGGGAGTGGGTGTCGGACTGGCACGGGGACGACTACTACGCGCAGTCGCCCGTGGACGACCCGACGGGCCCGGCCGATGGTGTGGTGAAAGTGCGCCGGGGCGGCTCCTGGCACACCTGGCCCTTGTACACGCGGTGCGCGTTCCGCAACTGGAACACGGTGCAGACGCGCTACACGCTGGTGGGCATCCGGCTGGTGCGCGAAGCCGCTCGTTGAGCGGCGCTACTTTCGATCGCCGGCCAGCTGGTCGGTGATGAGCCTCCAGTGCTCAACGCTCACCGGTGTGATCGAGAGCCGGTTGCCGCGCTTGAGCACCACCATGTCGGCCAGTTCGGGCGTGTCGCGCAATTCGGGCAGGCCGATCAGCCGCGTCTTGCGCAGGGCCTGCACGTCCAGCAGCAGCCAGCGCGGCGCGTCGGGTTTCGACGCGGCGTCGAAATAGGGCGACTTCGCGTCGAACTGCGTGGGATCCGGCCGCGTGGTGGAGGCCACGCGCGCGATGCCGACGATGCCCGGTTCGGGGCAGCTGGAGTGGTAGAACAGCACGCCATCGCCGACCTGCATGCCGTCGCGCATGAAGTTGCGGGCCTGGTAGTTGCGCACACCGGTCCAGGGCACGGTGGCTTTCGGGGCGGCGAGCGCGTCGTCGATCGAGCACTCGTCGGGCTCGGATTTCATCAGCCAGTATTGGGTCATGGTGGTGTCCTTTCTCTGCCTCAATGCAGCTTCACCAGCGGTGTCGCCCGCTTCACCAGGAAACGCGCCACCGCCAGCACGCCGGTGCGCAGTGTGCCGAGCACGGCCTGGTGGTGCATCAGGTGCAGGCTCACGTACATCATGCGGGCGAACATGCCTTGCACGTACCAGGTGGAGCGGAACAGGTTGCCCATGAGGTTGCCGACCGAGGTCTGCGTGCCCAGCGAAACCAGCGAGCCGTGGTCCTTGTAGACGTAGGGCCGGGTGCCCGCGGGCCGGTCGTTGGCGCGGCGCAGCAGCGCGTCAACGAGGTAGCTGGCCTGCTGGTGCGCGGCCTGCGCGCGTGGGGGCACGAAGCCGCCATCGGCCGTGGGGCAGGCGGCGCAGTCGCCCAGCGCGTAGAGGTCGGTCTGGCCTTTCACCAGCAGGTTGCCTTCCACCTCCAGCAGGCCGGCGCGGGTGGTGGGCAGGCCGAGCGTGCCCAGCACGTCGGGGGCCTTGATGCCGGCGGCCCAGACCACGATGTCGGCCGCGAACACGCGGCCGGTGGCGTCTTCCACCTGCTCGGGCGTGATGCGCGCGACGCGGCAGTTGGTTTCGATGGTGACGTGGCGTTCGCGCAGCAGCTGCGCGGCGGCGGTGGATACCTTTTCGGGCAGCGGCGCGAGGATGCGGGCCGCTCCTTCGAGCAGGGTGATCTGCACGTCGCGGTGCGGGTCGAGCCGGCGAAAGCCGTAGCGCGAGTGCACCACGCTGGCTTCGCGCAGCTCGGCCGCGAGTTCCACGCCGGTGGCGCCGCCGCCGATGATGACCACGCGCACCTGGGCTTGCGAGCCCGCGCTCTTGCGCAGTTCGGCGGCGGTGAGCAGCTTGAGCATGCGCAGGCGGAAGTGTTCGGCGTCGGCCGGGCGGTTGAGCGAGAGCGTGTGTTCGGCCGCGCCGGGCACGTTGAAGTGGTTGGCCGTGCTGCCGACCGCGATCACCAGCTGGTCGAAGGGCAGGGTGCGCTCGGGGATGAGTTCATCGCCGGTTTCGTCGGTGATGGGCGCCACGGTGAGGGTCTTGCCGGTGGCATCGAGCGCGGTCATGGCGCCGAAGCAGAAGGTGAAGCGGTTGTCGTGCGCGAGCATTTCGTACGACAGGCCTTCCTGGTGGATGTCCAGCGTGCCGGCGGCGACTTCGTGCAGCGAGGGTTTCCAGATGTGGAAGAGCTGCTGGTCGACCAGGGTGACCTGCTCCGCGCCGAGCTTGCGCCCGAGTTTGCAGGCCAGTTCCAGGCCGCCCGCGCCGCCGCCCACGATCACGATTCTTGTGTGCATTCTTTTCGTCCCAGTGGAAGATCGGCTTCCACTGTAGACGACGCGGCCCTCCCTCAGCTTCGCTCGGGCTTGTGGCCGGTCACGAGCACGAACTCGGCCGGCACCGCGTAGCCGGCGCCGCTGCGCCAGGGCGCGAGCGCGTCGAGGTAGCGGGCGCAGGCCCGCGCGCGCGCCTCGTCGCCAAAGCGCGACCAGGCGAGTGCCACCGGGCCGCCGGCGAAGGCGGCGCGGCAGGCTTCGTCGCCGCTGGCGTAGTGAAGGCTGGTGTTCAGGCGTTCGGTCCGCAGCCCGGTCGCGCCAGCCTGGCCGCACAGCCGCGCCAGCGCGTCGCCCTGGCCGAGGCGGAAGAACAGCGGGCAGACTTCGGTGGTCACTTCGGCATCGACGATGGGAAACAGCGCCGACCAGCCGCAGCGCGCTCGCTCGCCCCACACCGCCAATCCCAGGCGGCCCCCCGGGCGCAGCACGCGCACCAGTTCTTTCAGGGCCTGCTCGGGTTCGGGCAGGTACATGAGTCCGAAGGCGCACAGCGCGGCGTCGAGGCTGGCATCGGCCAGCGCCAGCTGTTCGGCGTCCATGCGCTCCCAGCGCACGTGGCGCTGCCCGCTGGCCCGCGCGCGGCGCTCGGCGGCCTGCACCATGCGCTCCGAGAGATCGACCCCGATCGCCTGACCCTGCGGCCCCACACTGTGCGCGGCGCGCAGGGTGACCAGGCCGGTGCCGCAGGCCACATCGAGCACGTGTTCACCGGTTTGCAGCGCCATGCGCTCCAGCAGGCGGGCCTGGGCGGGCGCCAACTGGGCCTGCCACAGCGCCTCGTAGTCGTCCGCGGCCAGGTCCCAGCCGTAGCGCTGCACGCGGCGTTGAAGGCGCGCGTCCATGGTGGGCCCTTTCGTCAGCGGCGGGTGATGACGATTTCGAGGTACTCGCTGGGCACCACCAGCGCGGTGGGGCCGCCCCGGTTGAGGCGGTTGAGCAGTTCGGTGAGGTCGCTCTCCAGCGCCTGGGCCTTGTCGGGTGGCAGCGCGGCGAAGGCCTTGTGCACCGGGCCGTACCAGGTGCGGAACACGTCGATGAAGTGCGCGGCCGAGCGGTAACGGAAATTGAACAGCCGGGGCGTGGCGTCGATCTTCGCGGCGGTGGACCCGAAGAGCTCGCGCAGGTGTGCCTCCGTGCCCCAGAGCGAGGGCGGCTGCACGCCGGCCGGTGGTGGCAGCTGGCGCCCCAGGGTCTTGAACAGCTGGCCGATGAAGCCTTCGGGCGTCCAGTTGGCCAGGCCTATGCGCCCGCCGGGGCGGCAGACGCGCGCCATCTCGGCCGCGCTGCGGGCGTGGTCGGGCGCGAACATCACGCCGAAGGTGGAGAGCACCACGTCGAAGCTGGCATCGTCGAAGGGCAGTTCTTCCACGTCGGCGACCTGGAATTGCACGTCGAGCCGCTCGGCCTGCGCGCGTTCGGCGCCGCGTTCGAGCAGGGTGGGCACGTAGTCGGTGGAGGTGACGCGGGCGCCCCGGCGCGCCGCGGCCAGGGTGGCGTTGCCGTTGCCGGCGGCCACGTCGAGCACGCGCTCGTCCCAGCGCAGGTCGCAGGCCTCGGCGAGCGATTCGCCGACGAGCTGCAGGGTGGTGCCGATGACGGCGTAGTCGCCGCTGGCCCAGGCGGCCTGCTGGCGGGTTTTCAGGGCAATGAAGTCGGTCGGTGCGTTCATGGTGTTTGTCTCGCTGAAGGGTGGCTGGCGTGCGGGCCGCGGTGATCGATGGCCCGGCATGCAGTGGAACGCGAGGGGGGGTGTGGTGTCCTGCCCGAGGCGCGCTCAGGACTGCCCGATCGTCCGGATCTGGCCCCGGGGCGCTGGCGCGGCTGACCGCGCGTCCGGAAATGCTGTCCCAGCGTCCGGCCCGGGTGCATGAGCCGACGTGCTGCCTTGGTGCCTGGGGGGAGGGCGCCCATAATGCCTCGGCTCGGAGGTGCACCGTGACGCAACAACACATCGCAGAGGCCCTGCAGCGCGTGCAAGCCGTGCTGCAGCGCCGGCCCGAGACCGGCTTGCACGAGGACGGCCCGGCCACCGCGCGCTGGACCGGTGGCACGCGCGTGGTGGCCAGCCACGCCAACGGCACGCAGGTGCCTTCCGACATGCCGAACGAACTCGGCGGCACCGGCGATCTGGTGACGCCGGGCTGGCTGTTCCGCGCGGGGCTGGCGTCCTGCGCGACCACCTCCATCGTGATGGCGGCGGCGGCCGAGGGTGTCGAACTCACCAGCCTGGAGGTGAAAGCGACCAGCCGCTCCGACACCCGCGGCCTGCTCGGCATGCGCGATGCCGACGGGCAGGCGGTGAACGCCGGGCCAGGGGATGTGCAGTTGGCCGTGCGCGTGCAGGCGAACGGCGTGCCGCCCGAACGCCTGCGCGCGCTGGTGCAGTCGGCGGTGGGCCGCTCGCCGATTCCCAACGCGTTGCAGGCCGCGACGCCGCTGGCCTTGCGCATCGATGCTGGCTGAAAAGGCATGGACGCCCTGTCCGAAACCCTGCGCGTGGTGCAACTGGTGGGCGCCATCTTTCTCCAGGGCCGCTTCACCGCGCCCTGGTGCTACCAGTCGCCGCGCGCCGACGCGGCCGCGCCGTTGCTGGAGCCGGACGCCGAGCGGGTGGTGATCTTTCACCTGGTCACCGAGGGCGAGTGTTTCGTGGAGCTGGACCACCAGCCGCCGGTGCGGCTGGGTGCGGGGGATGTGATCGTGTTCTCGCAGGGCGATGCGCACCGCATGGGATCGGCCCCCGGCCTCACACCCGCGCCCGCCACGCCGTTGAAGGAGCTGCTGCAGCGCCGGCCCCGGCAACTGATGTACGGCGGGGGCGGTGCGCCGACCCGGCTGCTGTGCGGCTACCTGGCCTGCGACGCGCGGCTGGCCCGCCTGCTGCTGGCCGGGCTGCCGCCGCTGGTGCGGGTGAACGTGCGCGGATCGAACGCGGGCACCTGGCTGGAAGCCTCGGTGCGCTACGCGCTGGCCGAGGCGCGCTCGCCCCGGCCGGGCGGTGCGGGCGTGTTGTCCAAGCTGGCCGAGGTGCTGTTCATCGAGGTGCTGCGGCTCTACATCAACGAGCAGAGCGCGGGCCGCACCGGCTGGCTCGCGGGCCTGGGCGACCGCGTGGTGGGCGCCGCGCTCAACGCGCTGCACCAGCGCCCGGCGCACGCCTGGACGCTGGAGGAACTCGCGCGCGAGGCGGGCACTTCGCGCTCGGTGCTGGCCGAACGCTTCCAGCACCTGGTGGGCAGCTCGCCCATGCAGTACCTGATCCAGTGGCGCATGATGCTCGCGGCCAACCTGCTGTGCCGCAGCAAGGCACCGCTCTCGCGCATCGCCGAGGACGTGGGCTACCAGACCGACACGGCGTTCATCCGCGCGTTCCGGCGCGAGTACGGCGTGCCACCGGCCACCTGGCGGCGCCGGCGCGCGGCGCAGGAGGAGTTGACCGAACCGACCTGATCGGCGCGGTTTTCCGCCGGGCGCGGTTCTGGCTACGATGGGCCATGAACATGGTTGACTGGCTCCCCGAAGGTTTCCCCCCGTTTCTCGCCGCCTGGCTGCCCACCCTGGTGCTCGTGCTGCCGCTGTGCCTGCTGGCCGAGCTACTGTTCCGGGTCGGCCGCCGCGTGGTGCGGCGCGCCGCGCAGCGCGCCCCCATGGTGGCCAGCGTGGGGCGCGCCATCGAGGCGCCGGCGCACCTGGCGCTGCAGCTGCTGGCCCTCAATCTGGCCTGGCAGCAGGGCCCTGAAGGCCTGCCGGGGGTGGATCGCCTGCTCACGCTGCTGCTCATCGGCGTGTTCACCTGGCTGCTGGCGCGCGTGGTGCAGGGCGTGGCGCGGGGCGTGAACGAGGCCAACCCGCTGGCGGTGTCGGACAACCTCTCGGCGCGCCGCATCCAGACCCAGACCATGGTGCTCTCGCGCACCGTGCAGGGGCTGGTGGTGCTGATCGGCGTGTCGCTGATGCTCATGACCTTCCCGGCCGTGCGCCAGATCGGCACCAGCCTGCTGGCTTCGGCGGGCGTGGTGGGCATCGTGGCGGGTTTCGCGGCGCGGCCGGTGCTGGGCAACCTGATCGCGGGCCTGCAGATCGGCCTGAGCCAGCCGATCCGCATCGACGACGTGGTGATCGTGGAGAACGAGTGGGGCGTGATCGAGGAGATCACCGGCACCTACGTGGTGGTGCGCATCTGGGATCAGCGGCGCCTGGTGGTGCCGCTGCAGTACTGGATCGAAAAACCGTTCCAGAACTGGACGCGCCGCACCTCGGAGCTCATCGGCACGGTGTTTCTCTGGGTGGACTACCGCATGCCGCTGGCGCCCCTGCGCGAGGCCTTGCAGGCGGCCTGCGAGAAGTCGCCCCACTGGGACAGGCGCTTCGCGCTGCTGCAGGTGACCGAAGCGGGCGAGAAGGCGATGCAGCTGCGCTGCCTCGTCACGGCCGCCTCGGCTCCCGCGGCGTGGGACCTGCGCTGCCACGTGCGCGAGCACCTGATCGATTTCATCCAGCGCGAGTACCCGGGCTATCTGCCGCGCCACCGGGCCGAGCTCGACCCGCCCGAGCCGGCGGCATCGGGCCTCGTGGTCAACGGACCGCCGCCGGTGGAGGGTGGCGCGGCCGAAATGGAGACGCCCAGCACGCCCAGCCCGCCACCGGGCCGTGGCTGAACACGATTTTTTTGAAAGGAAACCCCATGGACCCGTTCATGCAAGCCGCCATCGACGAAGCCCGGCTGGGCCGCGAGGAAGGGGGCATCCCGATCGGCTCGGTGCTCGTGCACCAGGGCCGCATCATCGGGCGCGGCCACAACCGGCGGGTGCAGCAGGGCAGCGCCATCCTGCACGGCGAGATGGACGCGCTGGAAAACGCGGGCCGGCAACCCGCGCGGGTCTACCAGGAATCGGTGATCTACACCACGCTCTCGCCGTGCCCGATGTGCAGCGGCGCGATCGCGCTCTACGGCATCCCGAAGGTGGTGGTGGGCGAGAACCAGACCTTCCTGGGCGAGGAAGACTGGCTGCGCGGCCGGGGCGTGGAGGTGCAGGTGCTGCAGGAACCGAGCTGCGTGCACCTGATGCGGGACTTCATCGCCGCCGAGCCCGGGCTCTGGAACGAGGACATCGGCGAGCCCTGAGGCGGCGCGGGGTCAGGGGCTGGCCGTGGCCTCTCCGGTGCCGCGCGGCCTGACCACTTCGCAGTGCCAGCGGTCGTGCCGCAGGATGTGGCCGGCCGCCTCCAGCTGGCGCAGCGAACGCGCGATGGTCTCGCGCGTGGTGGAGAGCAGGGCGGCCAGCGCCACGTGGCTGGGCAGGCGGATCGCCTGACTGCGCTGCTCGCGCGCGTACAGCTGCAGCGTGGCGAGCAGTTTCTGCTGCAAGCCCTTGATGCGCATGACGCGCGACCAGTCGGCCAGCTGGCCGTGCGCGTCCACGATGTGGGCCTGGATGCAGGCGTGGAACTGGCGGTCCACCACGCCCAGGCGGTAGAAGTCGGGCACGTCCACGTTGCAGACCCGCCCGGTGGAGAGGGCCTGGGCGCCGATTTGCTCCTGGTGCCCATAGACCGCGTAGCCCCCGAGGGTCTTGCCCCGGCCGAGCAGGGCCACCGGGTGCGGCTGCCCGTCCTCGCCCTGTCGGGTGGCCATCACGGCGCCGATCTTGATGATGGAGATGCGCTGCGCCACCACGCCTTCGAGCTGGAGCGCATCGCCCTTGCCGAAGGCCGATTCCTCGATGCACGAGGCCAGCAGCTCGCGCGAGGCGTCCGGCAGACCGCCCATGAGGCAGACCTGCAGCGTGGCGCAATGGCCGCAACGCGTCCGGCCGCGGGGCGGCGGGACAGGCGTGGCATCGGTGGGCGCGGTCGGCTGTTTCATAGGGGCCCCGGGATTTAAACAAGGGTTCCTCCCCAGTAGACGCGAAACAGGGGCCTGGAAACGCGTGCTGCGTCACATCCGTTGCAGATTCCCGGTTTTCTGCTGCGTTTTTTGAGATGCCTCAAGGCGCTTGTGTGCCGAAATGGGGTCACATGCGGTCCTCTGCGGACCGTGGTGCGAGACCCCCACCTCATTGAGAGCGAGACACTTGCCCATGCGAAACAACCAGCCCGTGACGCAGCAGGAATACGAGTTCGATGAACGCAGCACCCTGCTGTCGACCACGGACACGCAGAGCCACATCGTTCATGCCAACGCGGCGTTCGTGGAGGTCAGCGGCTTCACCGCCGAAGAGCTCATCGGCCAGCCCCACAACCTGGTGCGCCACCCCGACATGCCGGCCCAGGCCTTTGCCGACATGTGGGCCACGCTGCGCCAGGGCATGCCCTGGTCGGCCCTGGTGAAGAACCGGCGCAAGAACGGCGACCACTACTGGGTGCGCGCCAACGCCGCGCCGGTGATGCGCAACGGCGTGCTCACGGGTTACCTCTCGGTGCGCACCAAGCCGGGCCGCGAGGAGGTGCAGGGCGCCGAGGCGCTGTACCGGCGCTTTCGCGAAGGCCGGGCGCAGGGCTGGCGCTTCTTTCGCGGGCTGGTGGTGCGCAGCGGCCCGCTGGCCTGGCTGTCCTGGAACGGCTGGCTGGGCGTGAGCGGGCGCATCCGCCTGGCGCTGCTGCTGCCCGGCCTGGGCATGGCCGCCGCCCTGGCGTTCTCGGGCCTGCCGGCCGGGCGCGCCGCGTGGACCGTGGGCCTGCTGGTGCTGCTGCTGGCGGGGAGCGCGCTGTGGTTGCAGCGGCAACTGGCCGCGCCGCTCAAGCTGGTGCTGCGGCAGGCCCAGCGCGTGGCCAGCGGGCACGCTGGCGGGCTGGCCAGCCTGAACCGGGTGGACGAGATCGGCATGCTGTTGTTGACCGTGAACCAGTCGGCGCTGAACCTGCGCTCGCTGCTGGCCGACATGTCGACCCAGGCCACCGGGGTCTCGGTGGCCAGCGGCGAGATCGCCCACGGCAACGACGACCTGAGCAGCCGCACCGAACAGACCGCCGCCAACCTGCAGCAGACCGCGTCGTCCATGGAGCAGCTGGTGGCGACCATGCGGCAGAACGCGAGCGCGGCCCAGGACGCGGCCACGCTGGCGCGCCAGACCAGCGAGGTGGCGAGTTCGGGCGGCGAGGCCATGCGGGCGATGGCGCGCACCATGGAGCAGATCACGCGCTCGAGCCACCGCATCGCCGAGTTCGTGGACATCGTGGACGGCATCGCCTTCCAGACCAACATCCTGGCGCTCAACGCCGCCGTGGAGGCCGCGCGCGCGGGCGAGCAGGGGCGGGGTTTCGCGGTGGTCTCCACCGAGGTGCGCACGCTGGCGCAGCGCAGCGCGAACGCGGCCAGGGAGATCCGCGAACTGATCGACGGCAGCCTGGCCGGCATCCGCGAGGGCGCCACCCAGGTCGAGGCCACGGGGGCGCGCATGAACGAGATCGTGGCGCAGGTGAGCGACCTCACGCGGCTGATCACCACCGTCAACGCGGCCTCGGTGCAGCAGACCCGCGAGATGGAGCAGCTCAACACCGCCGTGGGGCGGCTCGACGAAATGACACAGCAGAACGCGGCGCTGGTGGAGCAGAGCGCCGCCGCGGCCAACGCCCTGAACCACCAGTCGCAGAGCATGAAGAGCGCGGTGGGCATCTTTGCCTGAGGAGCAGACCATGTCCCCGACGCCCATGCCCGCCGCCGAAGATGTGATGCGGCGCTTCCAGATGCTGGAGATGATCGTGGAGAACACCTCCAACATGGTGGTGGTGACCGACGAGGAGCGCCGCATCACCTGGGTCAACGCCGCGTATTCGCGCATCACCGGTTGGCGGTTGGACGAATGCGTGGGCCGCCGCCCGGCCGAACTGCTGCACGGGCCGCAGACCAGCGCCCTGTCGCTCTCCCGCCTGGGTGCGATGGTGCGGCAGGGGCAGGCGGTGCGGGACTTCGAGTTGCTGAACTACAAGCGCTCGGGCGAGCCGTACTGGGTGTCGCTCAACATCGAGCCGATCCGGGACGCGGCGGGCCGGCTGACGAGCTACGTGTCGATCCAGACCGACATCACCGAGCGCAAGAAGCGCGAGCTGCTCACCGCCGACCTGCAGCACCGGCTGGAGCTGGCGCAGCGGCTGGCGCGGCTGGGCCGCATCGAACACGACGAGGACACCGGCCGCTCGCGCTGGACCTCGGAGATCTACCGCATCCTCGGTTGCGAACGCGACGAGGAGGCGCGCGGCGTGCAGGCGTTCATGGCGCACGCCCACGAGCAGGACCGGCCGATGCTGCAGGCCGCGCTGGACGCGGCCCTGCGTTCGGGCGACGAGATCGACGTGGAGTTCCGCGTGGTCACCGCCACCGGCGCCTGCCGCTGGGTGCGCTGCCGGGGCGTGCCGCACGTGGGGTCGAACGCGGTCGAGCTGCCGCTCACGTTCTCGGTGCAGGACGTCACGCTGTACAAGAACCTGATCGAGCAGCGCCACCGCCGCAACGAAGACCTGAACCAGCAGGTGCTGATGCGCACGCGCCAGCTGGAGGAGGCCTACGGCTCGCTGGAGGAGTTCTCGTACGCGCTTTCGCACGACCTGCGCACGCCGCTGCGCCACATCGCCGGGTTCGCCGAGCTGCTCAAGGAAGAGGTGAGCGCGGGCGACGTGCAGGGCGGCCTGCCGTACTGCGACAAGATCATCCGCGCCGCGGTGCAGATGAGGCACCTCATCGACGGCATGCTGTCGTTCGCGCGCCTGGGTCGCAAGGGCATGAAAGTGGGGACGGTCGACATGGCCGCGCTGGTGGACGAGACCGTGGCGGCGCTGGCGATCGACGCCGGCATGAAGAAACTGCGCTGGCGCATCCAGCCCGGCCTGCCCACGGTGCAGGGCGACCCGGTGCTGCTGCGCGAGGTGTGGGTCAACCTGCTGGACAACGCGGTGAAGTACGCGTCCCACCGCGAGGTGATCGAGATCGAGGTGGGCTGGCGCGCGCTGCCCGATGGCACCGAGTTCCACGTAAGCGACAACGGCGTGGGTTTCGAGCCGGGGCAGGCGGAGCGGCTGTTCGGCATGTTCCAGCGCCTGCACAGCGACCCGCGCTTCGAGGGCGCGGGCATCGGGCTGGCACTGGTGCGCCGCATCGTGGAGTACCACGGCGGGCGCATCTGGGCCGACGCCTGCCCCGACCAGGGGGCCAGTTTCCATGTGTTCCTGCCCTTGACGGTGGCGCCGGACGCCCCCGACGAGGCCCACGGGCGGCCCGAGGACGCGCCGCCCGTGGGCCGCAGCGCCTGAAAAGCGCCTGAACAGGCCTACATCCAGAGCGCTCGCCAGGCCAGCCGGGGCAGGTCGCTCTTGTGCAGCGTCACGCGGGTCTGCCAGCTGCGGTGGTGCTGGGCGGCAATGCCGTCGAGGATGCGCAGGCCGCCTTGCACCACCAGGCGCAGCTCCCAGCCGGCGCGGCCCGGCACGCGGTGCACCAGGGGCGCGCCCTGCTGCATGAGGCCACGCGCGTAGGCGCAGAGCTCGGCCACCACGGCCTGCATGGCCTGTTCCTTGCTGCCATGGTTCGATTCGAAGTCGGCCACGGCCACGCCCTGGCGCCGCAAGGTGTCGGCCGGCAGGTAGCAGCGCCCGCGCGGCAGGTCCACGCTGATGTCCTGCCAGAAGTTGATGAGTTGCAAGGCGCTGCAGATCTGGTCGCTCTGGCGCAGCGAAGCCTCGTCGCGCACCCCATACAGGTGCAGCAGCAGGCGGCCCACCGGGTTGGCCGACAGCCGGCAGTAGGCCAGCAGCTCGGGGGTGTCGGCGTAGCGGTGACCGCTGGCGGTGTGGCGCACGTCTTGCTCGAAGGCGCTGAGCAGGTCGTGCAGGCACGGGGCGGGCAGGGCATGGCGGCGCGCGGCCTTGCCCAGCGCGCGGAAGATGCCGGGCCAGCGCGCTTCGGGCATGTCCAGCGTGGAGCGCGAGGTGGGTTGCAGGCAGCGGTGCAGTTCGGCGCGGTAGGCGGCCAGGTCGGCCAGGCGCTGCGCCGCTTGGGCATCGCCTTCGTCGGCGATGTCGTCGGCCGTGCGGGCGAAGTGGTAGATGGCGCCCACGGCCGGACGCAGCGCCGGCGGGCACAGCCAGGAGGCGACGGGGAAGTTCTCGTAGTGCCCGACACCCGAGCCCAGCGGCGTCGCGTCAGCCCCGTTGGATGACGTTTTTGTCATGAAGAAGGTTCATGGATTTGATCTACAATTTTGATTACTAACCGGTCAGTCATTAGTGTAGGGCGCCATGAGCGCTCTTTCACGCCCCTGTGTTTCCACCCCCGCACCCGCCTGCAACACCATGAAAACACCGCATTTTGTCCTGATCGTGACCGCCGCCCTGGTGCTGTCCGCCTGCTCCCGCCCGCCCGCGCCGCAGGAGCCGATCCGCTCGGTCAAGCTGCTCACCGTGGGCACGGGCAATGTGGTGGCGCGCAGCGAGTACGCCGGTGAGGTCAGGGCGCGCACCGAGTCGCGCCTGGGCTTCCGGGTGGGGGGCAAGCTGGTGCAGCGCCCGGCCGAGGTGGGGCAGCGGGTGAAGCCGGGCCAGTTGCTGGCGCAACTGGACGCGCAGGACCTCGCGCTCTCCAGCCAGGCCGCGCAGGCCCAGGTGAGCGCCGCGCAGACCCAGCGCGACCTCGCCGCCGCCGACCTCAAGCGTTACCAGGACCTGCAGGCCCAGGGCTTCGTGAGCGGCGCCGAGATCGAGCGCCGCCAGGCCACGCTGCAGTCGGCCGAGGCCACGCTGCGCCAGGCCAAGGCCCAGGGCGCGGTGCAGGGCAACCAGGCCGGCTACGCGCGCCTGCTGGCCGATGGCGCGGGTGTGGTGCTGTCGGTGGACGCCGAAGTGGGGCAGGTGGTGGCCGCCGGCACGCCGGTGGTGCGGGTGGCGCGCGATGGCGCGCGCGACGTGGTCATTGCCGTGCCCGAAGACCGGGTGGCCCAGATGCGGCCCGGTGCCACGGCGCAGGTGCGGCTGTGGGCCGGCGCGGGCGCGGCCCCCGGTGCCGCGGCGCCGCTGGAGGCGACGGTGCGCGAAGTGGCGGCCAGTGCCGACGTGGCCACGCGCACCTACCAGGTCAAGCTCTCGCTGCCCGATGGAGCGGCCGTGCCGCTGGGCGCCACGGCCTATGTGACGCTGGGCGGCGCGAGCGACGCGCCCGCCGTGATCAAGCTGCCCACCAGCGCGTTGGCGCGTTCCGACCAGGGCGACCGCCAGGGCTCGGCCGTGTGGGTGTTCGACGCCGCCGCCAGCACGGTGCAGCCGCGCCCGGTGCAAGTGGCTGGCGCCGATGGCAACGAGATGGTCATCGTGGCCGGGCTCAAGCCCGGTGAGGAAGTGGTGGCCACCGGGGTGCATGTGCTCTCGCCGGGGCAGAAGGTCACGCGTTTCACCGCCGCCGCCACGCAGTGAGGCCCGGCATGAACGACGCCTCACCGACGACGAACAACGCCGGCGAACCCGCCGGCTCCTGGGTCTCGCGCTTCAACCTGTCGCAATGGGCGCTGGACCACCAGGCCTTCACCCGCTACCTGATGATCGTGCTGATGGTGCTGGGCGTGGCGGCCTACTTCCAGCTCGGCCAGGACGAGGACCCGCCGTTCACCTTCCGCGCCATGGTGGTGCGCGCCTACTGGCCTGGCGCCACCGCCGAGCAGGTCGCCGAGCAAGTGGCCGACCGCATCGAGAAGACGCTGCAGGAAGTGCCCTACGCGGACAAGATCCGCAGCTACTCCAAGCCGGGCGAGACGCTGATCATCTTCCAGCTCAAGGACTCCTCGCCGCCGCAGGAGGTGCCGCAGATCTGGTACACGGCGCGCAAGAAGGTGGGCGACATGCGCGCCACCTTGCCACAGGGTGTGGTGGGCCCGTTCTTCAACGACGAATTCGGCGACGTGTACGGCGTGATCTACGCGCTGCAGGGCGAAGGTTTTTCGCCGGCCGACAAGAAGCAGGTGGCCGACGACGTGCGCCAGCGCCTGCTGCGCGTGAAAGACGTGAGCAAGGTCGAGCTGTTCGGCGTGCAGGACGAGAAGCTCTACATCGAGATCTCGCAGAAGCGCCTGGCCACGCTGGGCCTGAACCTGCAGCAGGTGCTGGACGCGCTGGGGCAGCAGAACGCGGTGGAATCGGCCGGCACGGTGCAGACGCCGCAGGACGTGGTGCAGGTGCGCGTGGCCGGTGCCTTCAACTCGGTGGAGCAGTTGCGCGCCATGCCGATCCGCGCGGCCAACGGCACGCAGATCCGCCTGGGCGACATCGCCAAGATCGGCCTGGGTTACGTGGACCCGCCGCAGGTGCTGGTGCGCCACGAAGGGCAGGACAGCATCGCGCTGGGCATCTCCATGGCCAAGGGTGGCGACATCATCGCCCTGGGCAGGGCGCTCAAGACCACCGTGGCCGGCATCGAGGCCACGCTGCCCGCGGGCATGACGCTGGCCCAGGTGCAGGACCAGCCCAGCGCGGTGACCAATTCGGTCAACGAGTTCGTGAAGGTGCTGATCGAGGCGGTGGTAATCGTGCTCGCGGTGAGTTTCCTGGCGCTGGGCCTGCACCGGCGCCCGGGCGGCCGGGGGCTCAAGCGCTACGTGCTGGACATGCGGCCCGGCCTGGTGGTGTTCATCACCATCCCGCTGGTGCTGGCCATCACCTTCCTGGCCATGAACTACTGGGGCATCGGCCTGCACAAGATTTCGCTGGGCTCGCTCATCATCGCGCTGGGCCTGCTGGTGGACGACGCCATCATCGCGGTGGAGATGATGGTGCGAAAGCTCGAAGAGGGCTACGACATGATGCGCGCGGCCACCTTCACCTGGGACGCCACGGCCATGCCCATGCTGACGGGCACGCTGATCACGGCCGCGGGCTTTCTGCCGATCGGCCTGGCCAATTCCACCACCGGTGAGTACACCTTCGCGATCTTCGCGGTGACGGTGCTGGCGCTGGTGATCTCCTGGGTGGTGGCGGTGCTGTTCGTGCCCTACCTGGGCGTGGTGCTGCTCAAGGTGAAGCCGCACGCCGAGGGCGAGCCGCACGAGGTCTTCGACGGACCGTTCTACGTGCGTTTCCGCGCCGTGGTGGACTGGTGCGTGCAGCACCGCTGGCTGACCATTGGCGCGACCATCCTGACCTTCGTGCTCGGCATCGTCGGCATGGGCTCGGTGCAGCAGCAGTTCTTCCCCGATTCGAGCCGGCCCGAGATCCTGGTGGACATCTGGCTGCCCGAGGGCAGCAGCATGCCCGCCATGGACGAGGTGACGCGCCGCGTGGAAGGCCGGTTGGCCAAGGAAGAGGGCGTGCGCAGCGTGACCACCTGGGTGGGCTCGGGCGTGCCGCGCTTCTACCTGCCGCTGGACCAGATCTTCCCGCAGACCAACGTGTCGCAGATGATCGTGCTGCCCCAGGACCTGAAGACGCGCGAGCACCTGCGCAAGGCCTTGCCGGCCTTGCTGGCGACCGAATTCCCCGAGGTGCGCGGCCGCGTGAAGCTGCTGCCCAACGGCCCGCCCGTGCCGTACCCGGTGCAGTTCCGCGTGGTGGGCACCGACCCGCAGGTGCTGCGCGGCCTGGCCGACGAGGTGAAGCAGGCGATGCGCGAGAACCCGAACATGCGCGGCGTGAACGACAACTGGAACGAGTCGGTGAAGAAGCTGCGGCTGGAGGTGGACCAGGCCAAGGCGCGCGCGCTGGGCGTGTCGAGCCAGTCGATCGCGCAGGCCTCGCGCACCTTGCTTTCGGGCACCACGGTGGGCCAGTACCGCGAGGGCGACAAGCTGATCGACATCGTGCTGCGACAGCCGCTGGACGAGCGCGACGCGATCACCAGCCTGGCCAATGCGTATCTGCCCACGGCGAGTGGCCAAGCGATTCCGCTGTTGCAGGTCGCCAAGCCGGTGTTCGACTGGGAGCCGGGTGTGTTGTGGCGCGAGAACCGCGACTATGCGATCACGGTGCAGGGTGACGTGGTCGAGGGCTTGCAGGGCGCGACGGTGACGGCCGAGCTGCAGCCGAAGCTCAAGGCGATCAGCGACGGCTGGGCCGCGCGGGGTCTGAGTGCGTACCACATCGAGGTGGCGGGCGCGGTGGAGGAGAGCAGCAAGGGCTCGGCTTCGATCGTGGTGGGCGTGCCTTTGATGTTGTTCATCGTGTTCACGTTGCTGATGCTGCAGTTGCAGAGTTTCAGCCGGTCGATGCTGGTGTTCCTGACCGGTCCGTTGGGCATGGCGGGGGTGGCGGGGGCTTTGTTGTTGTTGAACCGGCCGTTTGGTTTCGTGGCTTTGCTGGGGGTGATTGCCTTGATGGGGATGATCCAGCGCAACTCGGTGATCCTGATCGATCAGATCGAGCAGGATAGGGCGCGCGGTGTGCCGGCCTGGGACGCGATCGTGGAAGCGGCTGTTCGGCGGATGCGACCGATCGTGTTGACGGCGGCGGCGGCGGTGCTGGCGATGATTCCGCTGTCTCGCAGTGTGTTCTGGGGGCCGATGGCTGTCGCGATCATGGGGGGGCTGATTGTGGCGACGGTGCTGACCTTGCTGGCTTTGCCGGCGATGTACGCGGCCTGGTTCCGGGTTCGACGGCCTGTCTGAGTTTCGTTTCTCTCGCTCTGAGACCTCGCGGGCCCGGAGGCGGGCGGCGCTCTGCTCCGCGGGTGTCCCCCGGCGGCTGGTGCCGCCTCCTCCTTTACCCCGCTGCGCAGAACGCCACCCACCTCCGGGCTACAAGAGGTCATGGCACACCAACGCTTCGCATGCCCATAGGTCATCGGCGAGGGCGGGGTGAGGGCGCAGCGAAGTAAAGGAGGAGGGGCGGCG